>NZ_SISL01000255.1:0-8541 GCF_004307965.1 Verrucosispora sp. SN26_14.1
GGTTCGGCCGTCCCGAGGGGGAGGACGCCGCCGACCGGCTCGGCGCGCAGCTCGCCGAGGCGGCCGAGACGTTCCTGCGGTCCGCCGGACTCCCGGTGCCGCCCGCTGGGACGGCGGTGGCCGGCGAGTACCTGTTCGAGGAACTGTCCTCACCGCCGGTGCGGTTCGTCACCGGTGGCGGGGCGCGGGCCCTGCTGGACCGGTTCCGCCGGGCACTCGGCGGCCCGCAGTCGCGGTCGTCCCGCGAGTTCGACGACGACCTGCGTGCCCTCGGTGACGACCTCGCCGGCCGTCACCAGCTGGTGGAGGCGTGGCTGACCGCGTTCCTGGCCACCGACGACGGCAACCTGTCCGGGTACGACCTGCCGGAGGCGGTCGCCGTCGAGCTGTGCGGTGCGGAGCCGGCCCGGCAGGACAGCACGGCGACGATGACCGAGACGGTCGGCGGGCTGCTCGGCGCGCACCCCCGCATCGACGGCTCCACGCTCGACGTACGGCTGGACGAGATGCTGGCCCGGACCCGGACGTTCCGCACCGACCTGGTCCCCGCGTACCGGGACTACCAGCGGCGACGCAACGCCCTGGTGGACGCCGAGCGGGACCGCCTGCGGCTGGAGGAGTACCGGCCGAAGGTGATGAACGCCTTCGTCCGCAACCGGCTGCTCGACGAGGTGTACCTGCCGCTGATCGGCGACAACCTGGCCCGGCAGCTCGGTGCCACCGGCGACGGCAAGCGGGTCGACCAGTCCGGCCTGCTGCTGCTGATCTCACCGCCCGGGTACGGCAAGACGACCCTGATGGAGTACGTCGCCAGCCGACTCGGACTGGTCTTCGTCAAGGTCAACGGGCCGGCCCTGGGCACCAAGGTCACCTCGCTGGACCCGGCCGAGGCGCCCGACGCCACCGCCCGGCAGGAGGTCGAGAAGATCTCCTTCGCCCTGGAGCTGGGCAACAACGTGCTGCTCTACCTGGACGACATCCAGCACACCAACCCGGAGCTGTTGCAGAAGTTCATCTCGCTCTGTGACGGGCAGCGCCGGATGGAGGGTGTCTGGGAGGGCCGCACCCGCACGTACGACCTGCGCGGCAAGCGGTTCGCGGTCTGCATGGCCGGTAACCCGTACACCGAGTCGGGGAAGCGGTTCCGGATCCCGGACATGCTCGCCAACCGGGCCGACGTGTGGAACCTCGGTGACGTGCTCTCCGGGCGGGAGGAGGCGTTCGCGCTCAGCTACATCGAGAACGCGCTCACCGCCAACCCGGTGCTGGCACCGCTCTCCGGGCGGGACCGGGGCGACCTGGAGCTGCTGGTCCGGATGGCACGCGGGGACGACTCGGTCCGTGCCGACCAGCTCTCCCACCCGTACCAGCCGGTGGAGCTGGAACAAATGGTGTCGGTGCTGCGCAAGATGCTGCGGGTGCAGCAGGTGGTGCTGGCCAACAACCAGGCGTACATCGCCTCGGCCGCCCAGTCCGACGACGCCCGCACCGAGCCGCAGTTCCAGCTCCAGGGCTCCTACCGGAACATGAACAAGCTCGCCGAGCGGATCGTGCCGGTGCTCACCGACGAGGAGCTGGAGGCGGTGATCGACGACCACTACCTGGGCGAGGCGCAGACGCTCGCGGCGGGTGCGGAGGCGAACCTGCTCAAGCTCGCCGAGCTGCGTGGCCGGCTCACCCCGGAACAGGCCGCCCGGTGGGTCGAGGTGAAGGACGCCTTCCAGCGCTCGAAGGCACTGGGCGGGGGTGGCGACGATCCGGTCGACCGCGCGGTGGGCGCGCTCGGCCTGCTCGCCGACCGGGTCAGCGGAGTCGCCGCCGCGATAGGTCGTGTCAGCGAACGCTGAGCTGTCGTGTAAGGAGGGGTCCCCTGCTATGCCGTAGGCGTTAGCAGGGGACCCCTCCTTACATCCAGCATCTCGGATACACGTGTTCTGCCATCCGTCCAGGCGGGGTGCTGCCGGTCATCGCCCCGGCGTGTCGTCACGACGGCTGCCGGACCGGGGGCCGGACGGTCGGCGGGCATACACGGCGGCGACGCCGAACGCGGCCGTCATGATCGTTCCTACCGCCGCGATCCCGGCGATGGCCGTACCGTCGGTCTTGCTGCAACCGCCGAGAACCGCCAACAGCAGCACGGTCAGGAGCGCCATCGCAGTGGTGAGATAGGTGGCGTGCACAGGATGCAGATGTTCCCGTGCCCTCTCTCCCTGGTCGGCCTCCTCGTCACGGCTCGTGGATGCCATTCGTCGTTCCTCCCCCGTAGTCAACTGTGGACGGACTCATCGCTGTCGCCAATTAGACAGAGGGCGATGGGATGTGGTCAACGGGACGAGACGAATGAGAATCCCATGAACATTCAGACCTATCGAACTTAAGGTGCCAAAGTTGCTCGATGCCGGCCGTTTGGCCAGCTGACGCTGCGGGAGCGGTCAGCCGTAGTAGCGGCGTAGTTCCCGGGTGAGCACCTTGCCGGTGGCGTTGCGGGGCAGGTACTTGACGAAGACGACGTCGCGGGGGACGGAGAACCGGGCGAGGTAGTGCCGCACGTACTCGCGGACCGCCTCGGCGTCGAGCGTCTCGCCGGGGTGCAGCGCGAGGAACGCGGTGAGCCGCTGGCCGTACTCCGCGTCGCGGACACCGATGACGGCGGCCTCGCGTACCTGTGGGAGGTGGGCGAGGAGTTGTTCCACCTCGGCCGGGAAGACGTTCTCCCCACCAGAGACGATCATGTCGTCGGCTCGGCCGTCGACGAAGAGCAGTCCGTCGGCGTTGATCCGGCCCAGGTCGCCGGTGTCCAGCAGGCCGTCGTGGCGTTCCCGGTCGGCGCCCGAGGTGTAGCCCTCGAAGAGCATGTCGTTGCCGACCAGGATCCGGCCGACCCGGCCGCTGGGCACCGGCTCGCCGTCGTCGTCGACGATCGCGAGCCGGGTCCCGTGCGGTGGCCGTCCGGCGGTGGTGGGCGCGGTACGCAGGTCGACGGGGGTGGCGATGGAGGCCCAGGACGCCTCGGTCGAGCCGTACAGGTTGTAGAGCACGTCGCCGTAGGTGTCCATGAAGGCTGCCGGGAGACCGCCGGGCAGCGCCGATCCGCTGACGGCCACCACGGAGAGCGGCGGACGGGGATCCGGCGCCGGCACCTCCATCAACCGTTGCAGCATCACCGGCACCGCGAACAGGGCCTGGCAGCGGTGCCGGACCAGGGCGTCCAGGGTGGTGGCCGGGTCGAACCGTCGGTGCAGCACGATCGTGGCCCGCAACGCGAAGCAGACCTGGAGGGCGGCGTACCCCCAGGTGTGGAAGACCGGCGCGGCGATGAGGACGCGGTCCCGGACGTGCATCGGGATGCGGTCGATGATGGACACCAACGGACCGAAACCGTTGGGGATGGGCCGGCGGGCGCCCTTGGGCGTCCCGGTGGTGCCGGAGGTGAGCACGATGATCCGGCCGTCACGGTCGGGTGGGTGCAGCTCACCGGCGAGAGCGGTGACGATCAGGTCCTCGCGGGCCCGTTCGTCGAGGCGGTGCAGGTCGGCGGGGAGCCCGAGGGTGCGCTCGGTGAACTCGTCGTCGTGCACCAGCACCCGGATGCGTTGCTCCTGCGCCACGGTGGCCAACTGCGCGGCGGAGAGACCGGTGTTGACCAGTACGGCGTCCGCGCCGAGCAGGGTGGCGGCGACGATCGACTCGACGAGTCCGGCATGGTTGCGGCAGAGCACGGCGACCCGGTCGCCGGCCTGCACACCGACACCGGCGCGCAACGCGCGAGCCAGCCGCATCGAGCGGTCGAGCAGGTCGGCGTAGGTCAGTTCGGTGCCGTGCTCGTCGACGATCGCGATCCGGTCCGGATCGCGGGCCGCCGCCTGACGTAGTTCACCGGCAAGACTCCAACCCCAGGTACGCAGCGCGTGGAGTTGGGCGGCCACCCGGATTGGCCGGCCCGGAGTGAGCAGGCCCCGCCGGGTCAACGTGGTGACGACGAACGGCAGTCCCATGCCCGGAGTTCTCCTTCCGCAGCCCGATGCCCACCCTTCCGATCTTGCCTGCTGGCGGGGTGGTTCGCCCACGTCGAACCGGCCGGCGCTCACGTACGGAGCACCGGCCGGGTGCCGTCCGTGTCGGACGGCCGGACGTCAGCGGATCTGCATCCCGGAGATCGCCCGGGAGATGACCAGGCGCTGGATCTCGGAGGTGCCCTCGAAGATGGTGTAGATCTTGGCGTCGCGGTACCACCGCTCGACCGGGTGGTCACGGAGGAAGCCGGCCCCGCCGAGCAACTGGACCGCCTTCTCGGTGACCGCTACCGCCACCTCGCCGGCCTTGAGCTTGGACATCGACCCCTCGCCCGCCGTGAACGGCCGGTTGTTCCGGCCCATCCAGGAGGCCCGCCAGACCAGCAGCCGGGCGGCGTCGATCTCGGTCTTCATGTCGGCGAGCGCGAAGGCGACCGCCTGGTTGGTGATGATCGGGCGGCCGAACTGGACCCGTTCCCGGGCGTAGTCCAGGGCGTACTCGTAGGCGGCCCGCGCCACGCCGAGCGCCTGGGCGCCGACGGTGGGTCGGGACAGCTCGAATGTCCGCATCGCGGCCTGGCCGGAGGCGCGTTGCCCGGACCGGGCCCGGGCCAGCCGCTCCTCCAGCGCCTCCCGGCCGCCGAGCAGGCACCGGCCGGGCACCCGCACGTCGTCGAGGAAGACATCCGCTGTGTGAGATGCCCGTAGGCCGAGTTTGCGCAGCTTGCGGGTGGCGGAGAGGCCGGCGGTGCCGGGCGGTACGACGAACGCGGCCTGACCTCGCGAGCCCAGTTCCGGGTCGACCGAGGCGGTCACCACGTGCACGGCGGCTATCCCACCGTTGGTGGCGTACGCCTTCTGGCCGCGCAGCACCCACTCGTCGGTCGCCTCGTCGTACTCGGCCCGGGTCCGCATCGCGGAGACGTCCGAACCGGCTTCCGGCTCGGAGGAGCAGAACGCGGCGACCGCCGGCGAGTCGACGTCACCGAAGCACTGCGGCACCCACTCGACGAGCTGGTCGGGTGTGCCGCTGCCATAGATCGCGGCGACCGCGAGCGAGGTGCCGAAGATGCTCAGCCCGATGCCGGCGTCTCCCCAGAACAGCTCCTCGCTGGCGATCGGCAGCGAGAGCCCGGTGGGGTCGGCCCAGCAGGTGGCGAGGAACTCGAAGCCGTAGAGGCCGACCTTGGCCGCCTCGCCGATGACCGGCCAGGGAGTCTCCTCCCGGGCGTCCCACTCGGCGGCGGCCGGGCGCACGACCTCGCTGGCGAAGCCGTGCACCCAGTCGCGCAGATCCCGCTGTTCCTCGTTCAGGTCGAGCGAGAATTCGACCATCTCAGGCCTTGGGGATGTCGAAGAGGTTGGCGATGTTGGCGGCCAGCCCCAGGTCACCCTTTGCCTTGAGCTTGCCGGTCATGAACATCATGACCGGGTTGGCGCCACCCGAGACGATCTTCAGGAACTCGACCGGGCCCAGCGTCAGGGCCAGTCGCGGCTCGTGCTGCGGGGTCTCGTTGACCGTGCAGGTGCCGTCGGCGATGACCACCTCGTACGTGTCGGTGCCGCCGTCGGGGGCGCCGGTGATGTTCCAGTGGATCACCGCGTTGGTGGAACCGGCCCGGTCCGCGCGGAAGATCTGCGGCAGTCGCCGGAAGACCTCGCCGAGGATCTTTCCGCGCAGGTCGCCCGACATGATCTCGGCGAGCTTGCTATCCGGGGTGCTCTTGACGAGCTGGGCGAACTCCTTCGGGCCCATGTTGGCGAAGTTGGCCGGGTCGAAGTCAGTCATGGAACGCACCTCTCGAACAGTGGTTACTCAGGCGTAACCCTACGCACCAGTAGGTATGCTCGCAAGGTGTCCGCGACACCCGCCTTCAAGCGCCTCCCCCGGGCCGTACGCGAGCAGCAGATGCTCGACGCCGCCGTGCGGGTCTTCTCCCGGCGCGGCTACCACGGCGCCAGCATGGACGAGATCGCCGAGGACGCCGGCATCTCCAAGCCCATGGTCTACGCGTACCTCGGCACCAAGGAAGAACTCTTCGTCGCCTGCCTGCACCGCGAGGGCACCCGGATGATGGAGGCCATCGCCGGGGCGGCCGTCCCCGACCTGCCCGCCGACGAACGACTCTGGCGTGGCCTGCGGGCGTTCTTCGGCTTCGTCGGCGCACACCGGGACGGTTGGTCGGTGCTCTACCGGCAGGCCCGCGCCGAGCAGCCGTTCGCCCGGGAACTGGCCCAGATGCGGGCCAGGATGGTCGAGGTGGTCGCCGGGATGCTGGACCACGCGCTGCGGGCCGAGGGACGTACCGCTGCCGAGACCGAGTTGGAAGTCGTCGCGTACGCCCTGGTCGGGGCGACTGAGTCGCTGGGTGACTGGCTCGCGGACCACCCTGACGCCGACCCGGAGAAGACCGCGACCCGGATGATGAACGCCGCCTGGCTGGGGGCCGGGCAACTCCTGCGCGGCGTGAGCTGGCACCCGCCCGAGGTGTAAGGAAGGGCACCTTATTAACGCCTGCGGTAGTAGCGGGGTCCCCTGTTAACAGCCGCCGTCCGCACCGCTCGCCGCCCGCCGGTGCGCCCGGTGCCGGAGCCAGCGGATCAGCTCCACCAGCAGCGTCACCGAGACCGAGAGCCCGATGCCGGCCAGGATGCCGTGCAGCGGGTGCTGTTCGAAGGCGAGTCCGCCGAAGATGCCGAGCAGGACGCAGTACACCGCCCACGAGGCGCAGCCGATCAGGTCGAAGAGGAAGAACCGGCGCAGCGGGTAACGGACGGCGCCCATGGCCAGGGTGACCGCCGTCCGCCCGCCCGGGACGTAACGGGCGGCGATGAGGATGACGCCGCCGCGCCGGTCGACCGCCCGCCTGGCCCATTCCGAACCGGCCCGGCGCCGGCTGTCCACCGGTGAGTGGTCGAGCCGGCGCGACCCACCACCGCGTCCGATCCCGTACGAGATGTGGTCTCCGACGGTCGCGCCGAGCGTGGCCGCCACGACGATCAGCGCCAGGTTCGGCTCGCCGCCGGTGGCGAGCACGGTGACGCTGATGACCGCCGCCTCGGAGGGCACCAGCGGGAAGAACGCGTCGACGGCGGTGAGCCCGAAGATCAGCAGGTACACCCAGGGTGAGGTGAGTGTCTGTCGGAGCAGGTCGAGCGCGGCCTCCATGTCTCCATGCTCAGGGCACGGACTGTTAGGAAGGGGCCCTTCCTCTACACCAGGCGTTAATAAGGTGCCCTTCCTTACGAACGTGCTTCTCGGCAGAGGTGGGGCCGTGCGAGGTGAGCACCACCGGAGCGCCGAGCGCCTCGCCGATCATCTCGGGCCAGTTTGCCGGACCGGCGTCGTAGAGCGGGCGCGCCCGCAGCAGGCGGGCGGTGAGCGCGGCCTGCCGGTCGAGGTCGCCGGCCGGACCCGGGACCAGCCGGTCCAGGCCGTCGTAGCGGCGGCAGATGCGCAGGTCGAGATCGCGTTCGGTGAGATCCAGGTGGGTCAGCGCCAGGCCGTCCACCCCGCCCGCGACCGCCAGGGCGTACGCGTGCGCGACGGCGTCGAAGTGGCCGAACCGGAAGCGGCCCTGCCAGTGGTTCGTCGCGTTGTGCGGGTCGGTCAGCGGCAGCGACGGGTCCTCGGTGACCAGCGGTCCTGGACCGTGCCGGGTGGTGACGGTCCGCAGCACCCCGATCCGCAGCGCCGATCCGCCCTGCCCGGCCTCGGCCAGCAGAGCCTCGGCGTTGGCGAAGGTGGTGGTGCTCCACGTGGTGTACGGGTGGAAGCCGTGCCACTCGTCCAGCAGCACCCCCTGGGCGCCCTCGAACACGCACGGCCCGGCCCGCAGCGCCCCGGCCAGCCAGGAGCCGTCGACGATCGCCACCCGTTCGGCGAAGGCCCGGTACGCCGGCAGGCAGTCCGCGACCGGTGGGGCATCCAGCGGCCCGAGTTCGGCGGTGAGCCGGTCCCGGAGTGCGGTCAACCGTCGGCGCAGCACCTCCGGGTCGCGGCAGTCGGCGACCCGGGGTGCCTCGTCGGGGTGGGCGAGCCCGTACGCGACGGTCTCGCCCACCCCCTGCCCGCAGGAACCGTGCCGGTCGGCTCCCCGGGCCGTCTCCCGGGCCCGGTTGGCGGCCCGGTGGTACGGGGTGGCCAGCAGCGCCGCCCCGTCCACGGTCAACCGGTCGAACGCGTCGGGCACCCCGACGGCGGCGAGGTGGTCGGCCTCGGCGGCGAGCGCCAGCGGGTCCACCACGACGTGCCGGGACAGGTGGGTGCGTACGCCGGGGTGGAAGGTGCCGGCACCGAACTGCGCGAAGGTGTGGTGTCGGCCGTCGGGCCGGACGACGTTGTGCGCCGCCTGCGCACCCCCGTTGAACCGGACCACGGTGTGCACCGGCCGGGTGGCGCAGAGCCAGTCCACGACCGTGCCCTTGCCGGCGTCGCCGTACCCGAGGTCGACCACGATCGCGTGCTCCGGACCCGGCCCGCCGGCCGAGCCCCCGGTGAACCGGCCCGCCGGACCCTGTCTCTTCT
>NZ_SISL01000256.1:0-8498 GCF_004307965.1 Verrucosispora sp. SN26_14.1
GGCGGGCGATCCGGCCACCTGACCGCCGCGCGACGGGCAGGCCGGTGACGCGACCTGCGGCCCCGCCGACCGGGTAACCCTGGGCGTGCTCGGTCGACACCGCAATGCCAGCATGACGGCATGGATATCTACGAGGACGAGCGGACCGTGTCGCGGGCGGATCTGGCCGCGTGGCTGCGTCAGGTGGCGAGCCAGGTGGAGGCCGGGCAGGTCTTCTACGGTGCCGCCGGCACCATCGCCGTCGCCGACCAGGTGCACTGCGAGCTGGAGATCGAGCAGGAGGGGAAGGACGAGTACTCGATCGAGATCGAGTTCTCCTGGAAGAACCCGGTGGTCGAGGCGGAGAAGCCCAAGGCCGACGCGGAGAAGACCGACGCCGAGAAGGCGGCGGCGACCGAGGCGGACGAGGAGCCGGAGACGGAGTCCTCGGCGACCGCCTGACGGCACGCCGATCCCGTTCGGGGAGGGCCGCCGAGACCGGCGTGGGCGGGACGACCCGCCCCTGCGGTGACGCGGCGCGCCCTCGCCGATGGCAGCGGTCGCCGCGTCGTGCTCACCGCAGCCGGCCGCGCCGACCGAACCAGTCGCGGGAGACCCGGGTGTTCAGCGCCCACAGCACCCAGAGCAGCAGGAGCCCGCCGACGCAGGTGATCGCGCCCCACAGGCCGAGCGAGGCGGCGGCCAACAGGCCGGTCAGCGCGTACGCCGGGTAGGGCGCCCACTGACGGCGGGCGGCCAGGCTCACCGCCACCAGCGTGCACGCCACGGCCATCACGGCGAAGAAGACGGCGGCGCCGAGCGAACCGCCGTCGACCACCGCGCGGTGCGCGGTCGCCAGCGCGAACAGCAGCGCCAGTACGCCGAAGACGAGCACGGTGAGCCGGACGGGTGTGGGCGTCGCGGGGTGTCGGAACGTGTCGCGGTAGCCGCCGTCGTGGACTCGTCCGACCATACCGACAACGATGGGTGTCGACACGCGACCGCAGGCCGCCACTGTCACCAATGCGACACTTTCCCGGCCTCGCTCTAAGCTTCCGGCCATGGCCAGGTACTTCGACGTGCATCCGGACAACCCGCAGCCGCGCATCATCGGTCAGGTGATCGACATCGTCCGGCGCGACGGCCTGATCGCCTACCCGACCGACTCGTGCTTCGCGCTCGGCAGCCGGCTCGGCAACAAGGCGGGCATGGACCGGATCCGGGAGATCCGCCAGCTCGACAGCGGGCACCACTTCACCCTGGTCTGCCGCGACTTCGCCCAGCTCGGCCAGTTCGTGCAGCTCGACAACGCGGTGTTCCGGGCGGTGAAGGCCGCCACCCCGGGCGGTTACACCTTCATCCTGCCGGCCACCCGCGAGGTCCCGCGCCGGCTGCTGCACCCGCGCAAGAAGACCGTGGGCGTCCGCATCCCCGCGCATCCGGTCACCCGCGCGCTGCTCGACGAGTGGGGCGAGCCGTTGCTGTCGAGCACCCTGCTGCTGCCCGGCGACGAGGAGCCGATGACCCAGGGCTGGGAGATCAAGGAACGCCTCGACCACGCCGTGGACGCGGTGGTCGACGCGGGGGAGTGCGGCACCGAGCCGACCACGGTGATCGACTTCTCGGACGGTGAGCCGGAGGTCGTCCGGGTCGGCGCCGGTGACCCGGCCCGCTTCTCCTGACCACCCACCGCACCCCGGTCAGGGGCGGTGTCGCCGAACGGCCGACGCCTGACGGGTGGGGCGGCGCAACACCGCGATCCGGTCGCCCCGGGTCCGCACCGACGTGCGCCCACCACGTCGGCGCCGCACCGTCAGGTCGAAGGTGTGCCCACCGACCCGTACCCCCTCCAGCGTGAGGTCCGGTAGCCACGGCGGCAGGTGCGGGTCGAGGAGGATCGCCCGCAGCGGCGCGGCCGGGCGCAGCGCCAGCAGCGCCTGCACCAGCGCGACGACCGCGCTGGCCGACCACGCCTGCGGAGAGCACGAGTTCGGGTAGACCCCCGGATGCGGGAAGGTGTCGCGGGGCAGGCCGCTGAGCACCTCGGGGAGGCGGTGCTCGGCGAAGAGGGCCGACGCCGCGAACGTCCCCTCGGCCAGCCGGTGCAGGTGGTCCCAACAGCCGTACCGGGCGAGCCCGAGGCCGATGGTGCCCGCCTCGACCGGCCAGACACTGCCCCGGTGGTAGCTGAACGGGTTGTACGCCGGGTGCGTGGCGGAGAGAGTGCGGATGCCCCACCCGCTGAACATGTCCGGCGCGAGCAGCCGGTCGGCGACCACGGGCGCGATCCGGGCCGGCACGATGCCGGAGGCGAGCAGGTGCCCGTCGTTGGAGTTGACCGAGCGCACCGGCCGCCCGTCCGGGCCGAGGGCCATCGCGTAGCAACCCCGGTCCGGCATCCAGAAGGCGTGGTGGAACCGGCGACGCAGGGCCCGCGCCCGCCGCACCAGGGCCGCGCCCGTCGCGGGATGACCGGTCACCGTGAAGATCACGGCCGCGTGCCGCAGGGCGGCGTACCAGTACGCCTGCAACTCGCTGCTCGCGATCGGGTTCGGCACCGGCCGACCGTGTTCGTCGACCACCGCGTCGTCGGAGTCCTTCCAGCCCTGGTTCTTCACGCCGACCCGGGAGCGGCAGTGGTACTCCAGGAACCCGTCGTGGTCCTGGTCGCCGAACCGGTCGAGCCAGTCCAACGCGCGCCGGGCCGCCGGCAGCAGCGCGCGGACCGTGTCGAGGTCCGCCGTCCAGGCGTAGTACTGGCCGAGGAACATGAGGAGGTCCGGAGCGGTGGACCAGTCACCGTGGTAGTGCGACAGCGGGTCGAGACCGAGCGCGGACACCGGCCCCTGGCGCGCCTCGTGCAGCGGCTTGCCGGGCTCCTCGTCGCGCCAGTCGTCGATGCGCCGTCCGAGGTGGGCGGCGTTGAGTCGCAGACTGTCGGCGAGCATCGTCGGGCCGGCGAGCATCGCCTGCCACGAGGCGGTCATCGTGTCCCGGCCGAAGATCTCCTGATAGATCGGCAGGCCGGCGATGGGTGCGGTCGGGCCGGACGGCTCGCCGAGGGGTAACCCGGCCAGGTCCTCCGTCGCGCATCGCCAGGCCGCCGTCACGTCGAAGTTGGTGCTGGTCAACTGGGTGAACTCGCGTTCCAGCCGGGTGCGGGCCGCACCGGCGAGGTCACCGGAGTCGATGAAGCTCGGCGGTGGCGCGACGAGCCGTTCGCCGTCGAAGACGGGCTCGACGAGGATCTCCACCTGCCGACGTCCGCGGGTCGGCAGCGCCAGGTCGACCTCGAAGCCGTCGTCGGCGTACCGGAGCGGCTGGTCCGTCCGGGCCCGGATCGCCACCGCCCGGTCCAGGCCGTCGCAGCGGTAGATCAGACGGAGCTCCCGCTGCGCCGGGTCCCACCGGCGCTCGACCGTGCCGGACTGCACCCGCCGGCCCCGTTCGGCCTCGCCGGTGTCCGCGAAGTCGGCGTCCAGCTCGATGCGCAGTCGCAGGTCCAGCGCTGTGTCGGCGTAGCTGAGCACGGTCAGCCGGGTCCGCAGCCCCGCCCCCACGAACCGGGCCACGGTCAGGTACGCCGCCCGCGAGGGCAGTTCGTCACCGGCACCCAGCTCGGCGTAGGACAGTTGGGCGTACCCCTGGACGGTGGCCGTGCTGAACGGCACCGGCTCCCGTCCGTCGACGGTGATGCGCTCGGTGTGCAGCACCCGGGTGTTGCGGGCGAAGAATCCCTGCGGCCCGGTGCCGGTGATCCGGCCCCGGACGTCGGTGACCAGCGTGCTCCAGCCGCTGGCCAGATAGAGCAGGTCGGGGCGGACGCGCAGATTGCGGACCCGGCTCATCCGTTCCCCCTGGCCTGCGGTGGACCTGGCGTGGCGACGGTGCGACACGCGGCGGCGTCGGTCGGCGGTTCCTACCCCCTCGCCGCCCGGGTACACCTGTAGGCATGGCGCGGGGGAGGGTTCCGTGGCTCGGAACCCTCCCCCGCAGGTGCGGGTCGGATCAGCCGGTGAATCGGAAGTAGGTGCGGTACTGGAAGCCGTTGTCCAGGGTCAGGACGAACTCACGGCAGGTGCCGGCCCAGGCGGGGTCGGTCTTCCAGACGTAGTTGTACTGGCCTCTGGCATTGGCGGACATGCCGGAGTTGCCGGGATTGGCGGCGGCCACCGGGAGCGGTCGCGGCGTGACCGAACCGTCCGGGTTGACCGTCTGCAGCGTGTCGCAGTCGACCAGGCGGGAGTACGGCGAGTTGCTGGCCAGGATGTCCAGCCCCCGGTTTGCGGCGAGTTGGAACTTCATCGGTGCCGCGTCCCCGGCGGGCAGCGTGTTCAGGCCGGGCGCTGCGGTGCGGCCGACGAAGTCGCCCCGGCAGGACGGGTGCGTGTCGAACGCCTCGGTGTTGTCGTCGCGGTTGGTGGTGCCCTGCACCGCGCTGTAGCCGAGACCCCGGCGGGCGAACGAGGACCAGAGGGTGCAGGCGTTGTCGCCGCCGGTCAGCGCCGCGTCGGCGGCGATGATTGCGTTGCGGCCGACCACGAAGCCCGGCCCGCAGCCCTGCATCTTCAACCCGTCCATCACGAGCTGCATGGCGAGGTTGTTGCCGCCGGTGTTCCAGTCGCCGTACACATTCGGGTTCAGACCGTGCCGGTCGATCAGGTCCCAGGTGACGTCCCAGAGGACGGCGGCCCAGCCGTGCCCGATGCCGTGCGGCGCGGCCAGCGAGGTGCCGTTCAGCCAGCCGCCGGTCTTGATGCTGTCGTAGGTGAACGGCTGCGTCTCCATGTTGCGCGAGTACGGCCGGGGGCGCAGCCCGTTGCCGGTGCGGTCGGACTGATAGAGCACGTACGGCACCAGGCCCCGCGAGCCGTCGGCGGTGTCGAGGGCCGGGTCCAGCAACGTGGTGATCGCGAAGAAGTCGCTCCAGCCCTCGCCCATCTGCTCGTTGCCGGTCAGGCAGTTGATTCCCGGGCCGCCGGTCAGCCGCAGCGAGATGCCGTGGCCGTACTCGTGGATGATGATGCCGGCGTCGAGGTCGCCGTCGCGCATACCGGGGTGGCTGGGGTGCTTGCGGACCGACCCGGTGACCGTGCCGTCGGCGATCGCGGCCTTGATGGTGGTGCCGTCGGCCTGGGTGACCGCCACCGCGGGGATGGTGACCGGCGCGGTCGTCATGGCACCGGTGAGCACCGGCGCGGCTCCGGCCGCGTTGTGCGCGACCACCACCGCGTCGGCGCCGAGTGACTCGGCGATCTGGGTGCGCAGCAGGTAGGTGCAGGCGGTGGTGCCGCCGTCGACCACCGCGACCCAGCCGTCCTCGGGCAGCGAGGCCGGGTACGACGAGGCGGCGCAGCCGGTGCCGCCGTGCACGAACGGGCGGGCGGACAGACCGGCGCCAGTCGGTGCCGGGCTGTAGCGCGACCAGGTGGCGTCGAACGACCCGACCCCGTCGACGACGACCTGGTTCTGCGCGCCGAACTGGTTGCCCGGCCACAGGTACATCTGCATCCGGGGTACGCCGACGCCGTCCACCGCCGGGGTGGAGAAGTTGGCGTTGTTCGAGCCGCCGCCGTCGGCCGCCTCGGCGCGGACGTAGTCGCCGCCGACACCGCCGCGACCGTAGTTGTTGGCCTGGAAGTTCCCGGACGCCTCGTCGAAGCCGTAGCGGTACGAGACGTCGTGGATGATGTTGTTCCAGTAGAACAGGTTGGCGGTGGCCGCGTCCCGGTAGCTCTGCGGGTTCTCGTCCAGGTCGAGCGGGAAGTTGAAGGTCAGGTTCGGCCCGCCGTCCGGGCTGCTGCCGAAGTCCGGCGCGTTGTTGTTGTCCTGGTCCTGGTACGCGTGGACGTTGTTGCCCTGGGTGGTGGTGAACTCCGGACCGGGCACGCCGTCGGTGTCGTGCCACCCGTGCGGCGAGGCCAGCGCGTCCGCCGGGTCGGTCACCACGGCGCGGGGGCCGTCGTTCGGGCTCTCCGTCGGGTAGCCGTAGACGTGGTAGCTCGACCCGTCCCGCACCGGGTCGGGCGTGCCGAGTGGCGCGGAGCGCCGAGCCGGCATCGTCCGGCCGGAGACCGGGTGCAGGGTCTCGGCGAGGTCGTCGGTGTGTTCGTGGGTGGTCCAGTCGTCGGCGTCGAGCAGGTCGCCGCTCTCCGCGTCGACGGTGGCGTTCCAGAGATGCGCGTCGGTGGCATCGTCGATGACGAGTTGCCAGGCGAGGCGGAGCCCGGCGTCGGTGGGCTGCCAGCCGAGCTTGGCCGGGATGGGCTCCTCGGAGATGCCGCTGCCGCTGACGACGGTGCCCTGCGCCGGGCCGCCGGTGCGGCTCATCACCCGGGTGTTGGTGGGTGTGGGCAGGTCCAGGGCGTCGGCGGCGGCCTCGACGGCGTCGACAGCGTCCAGGTCGGGGGTGGTGGCCCCGGCGGTCAGGCCGGCCACGAGGGTGTCGCCGACGAAGACGACGCTGCCGTCGCGGGCGACGTTGACCGTCGCGGTGGCCCCGAAGATCTCCAGCTTCTTGTGGCGCTGGGCGAGGTTGACGTGGGTGACGCCGGTGTGCCGGCTGGTGTAGCTGGACACCACGGCGAGGTCACCGAGGTCGGCGGCGGTCACCCCGTGCCGGGTCGGGTCGGCGCGCAGGTAGGCGGCGGCGATGTCCTCCGGGGCGCCCTGGTTCGGGCCGGTCAGGAAGATCTCGTGGGACCTGAGGGGTTCCTCCGGGGCCGCCGCGGCGGGCTTCGCGGCGACCGAGGTCAACGAGGCGACGAGGGCGGTGGACAGCAGCAACGCGCCGCTGCGGCGAGCGCGTGACGAGCGGGGTTGTCGGGGCACTTCTGCTCCTTCGGGGGTGGAAAGGACAGCACGGAGCGCCGATCCACGACCGGGCGGTCCGTCACGGCGGCCGTGACGCTCGCGGTGCGGTCACGGTGCGTGACCGTGTCCGTGCGAGGTGGATCGCGTCGACGCTACGGCGCAGCTCACGGCCGGTCATCCGACGGATGTTCAAATATTTCGATCTATTGCTCCTACGTCTGTCGTGCGACCGTTCCGAGCTGCGGCAATGCGTCGTCGGTCCGTACGTCGCGCGCGTAGACACTGTGTGTATAGCCCGCGTGTATAGTGGCACTCATGTCTGTCGGTTACGCCCTACTGGGTCTGCTGGAGCAGGGCCCGCGACACGGTTACGACCTCAAGCGCTCCTACGACGACCAGTTCGGTCGCGGGCGGTCGCTGCACTACGGCCAGGTCTACGCCACGCTTGCCCGGTTGCTCAAGAACGGTCTCGTCGAGGTCCAGTCCGAGCCCGGCGAGGGCCCGGACCGCAAGCGGTACGCGATCACCGAGGCCGGCGTCACCGACGTCGAGCAGTGGCTGGCCCGACCGGAGCAGCCCGAGGTCTATCTCCAGAGCAAGCTCTACACCAAGGTCGTCCTGGCGCTGCTGACCGACCGTGACGCGGTCGACCTGCTCGACGTGCAGCGCGCCGCCCACCTGGCGCAGATGCGGGAGCTGACCCAGCGCAAGCTCGCCGGTGACCTGGCCGACCAGCTCGTCTGCGACCACGCCCTGTTCCACCTGGAAGCCGACCTGCGCTGGTTGGAGCTGACCGCCGCCCGGCTGGACCAGCTCCGCGCGCAGGTGCGAGAGGAGATGCGATGAACCCCGCAACGGACGCCCCGCTGCTGGAGGCGGAGGAGCTGGTCAAGACGTTCGGCGCCACCACGGCGCTGGACGGCGCGTCGCTGCGGGTGCACGCCGGTGAGGTGCTCGCCCTGATGGGCCCGTCCGGCTCCGGCAAGTCCACCCTGCTGCACTGCCTGGCCGGGATCGTCATGCCGGACTCCGGTCGGGTCCGCTACGCCGGCCAGGATCTGGTCGCCCTGTCCGACCAGCGGCGCAGCGCGCTGCGCCGGACCGAGTTCGGCTTCGTGTTCCAGTTCGGGCAACTCGTGCCGGAGCTGACCTGCCAGGAGAACGTGGCCCTGCCGTTGCGGCTGTCCGGCGTCCGTCGGCGGGAGGCGGCGCGCCGCGCTGCCGAGGCGTTGGCCCGGCTGGAGGTCGGCGACGTGGCGGACAAGCGCCCCGGCGAGGTCTCCGGCGGTCAGGGCCAGCGGGTGGCGGTGGCCCGCGCGCTGATCACCGGTCCTCGGGTGATCTTCGCCGACGAGCCGACCGGTGCGCTCGACTCGCTCAACGGCGAGCGCGTGATGCGCCTCTTCGTCGAGGCGGCCCGGCAGACGGGCGCCGCGGTCGTGCTGGTCACGCACGAGGCGCGGGTGGCCGCGTACTCCGACCGGGAGGTCGTGGTGCGCGACGGCACGGTCCGCACTCCGGCGCAGGTCCGATGAGCGCGGGGACGCGACGTGGCGGGTTGGCCTGGCTGGAAGACCTGGCGCTGGGCGTACGGCTCAGCGTGGCGGGCGGCCGGTCCGGCTGGACCCGACTGGCCCTGATCTCGGTCGGTGTGGGCCTCGGGGTGGTGCTGCTGCTGACCGCCGCCGCCCTGCCCACGCTGGTCG
>NZ_SISL01000257.1:0-8434 GCF_004307965.1 Verrucosispora sp. SN26_14.1
ACCCGGCGCCGGTGGCCGCCCGGCTGGCGGCCATGACCAGCCGCGCCGACGGTACGGCGTACCTGTCGGAGCGGTCGACACGCGAGCTGCGGGAGCTGGCCGCGCAGGTCGGGCTGCGCGGCCTCGGCGGACTGCGCAAGGCCGACCTGGTCGAGCGGATCGTGGACGCCACCATCGGCTACCGGCTGGACTCCACCGCCCTGCGCCGCCTCTGACGGCCGCCACGAGTGCGTGAGAAGGGGCCGGTCAGCGGGTATGTCGACCCCCATGACGAGCACGATTCCGGACATTCCCCTCAACGACGGCAACCCGATCCCGCAACTGGGCTTCGGGGTGTTCCAGATCGCCCCGAAGGACACCACCGAGGCGGTACGCACCGCGCTGGACGTCGGCTACCGGCACGTCGACACCGCCGAGATGTACGGCAACGAGGCCGAGGTCGGCCAGGGCGTACGCACGGCCGGGGTGGCCCGGGAGGACGTCTTCATCACGAGCAAGCTGAGCAACGCCTGCCACCGCCCCGACGACGCCCGCACCGCGTTCCAGGCGACGCTCGACGCGCTGCGGACCGACTACGTCGACCTCTTCCTCATCCACTGGCCGCTGCCGACCCGCTACGACGGCGACTTCGTCTCCACCTGGAAGGTGCTGGAGGAGTTCCGCGCCGACGGCCGGGCGAAGTCGATCGGCGTCTCCAACTTCCAGGTGCCGCACCTGGAGCGGCTGGCCGCCGAGACCGAGGTGGTGCCGGCGGTCAACCAGATCGAGGCGCACCCGTACTTCCCGAACGACGAGGTACGCGAGTACGGCGCCAGGAACGGCATCGTCACCCAGGCGTGGTCGCCGATCGCCCAGGGCGCGGTGCTCGGTGACCCGACCATCGCCGACATCGCCGAGCAGGTCGGCCGGACACCAGCCCAGGTGGTGCTGCGCTGGCACGTACAGCGGGGCGACGTGATCTTCCCCAAGTCGACCACCCCGAAGCGGATCGAGGAGAACATCGGCATCTTCGACTTTACGCTCGACGACGCCACCATGGAACGGATCACGCTGCTGGGCCGGGGCGAGGCCGGTCGGCAGGGTGCCCACCCGGACACCTTCGACTACATTCCGGCCTGACCCCCCGGGGCGGTGGGCCCCCACCCCCGGCGAACCGGCGCACCACGGCCGCCGCTAGATCCGATCTAGCGGCGGCTGTCCGTCGTCTCGCGCCTCCATCACGACGACGTCGTTGTAGCAGGCGGACGGCGACGGGACGAACGGAAGGAAACACCGAGATCATGAACAGACGCACCACCGGCCTCGCCATCGAGGCCGAGGGCCTGACCCGGTCGTTCGGTGAGACGCGGGCGCTCGCCGGACTCGACCTCCAGGTGCCCGCAGGTGCCGTGTACGGGGTACTCGGGCCGAACGGCGCCGGGAAGACCACCGCGGTACGGATCCTGGCGACGTTGCTGCGTCCGGACGGTGGTCGGGCCCGTGTCTTCGGGCACGACGTGGTCACCGAGGCCGAAGAGGTCCGCGCCCGGGTCAGCCTCACCGGCCAGTACGCCTCGGTGGACGAGGACCTGACCGGCACCGAGAACCTGGTCCTGCTGGGCCGGCTGCTCGGCCTGCGCAAGCCCGCCGCGCGGGAACGGGCCGCGCAGTTGCTGGCCGCGTTCGGGTTGACCGAGGCGGCCGGACGACAGGTCAAGAAGTACTCCGGCGGCATGCGCCGACGCATCGACATCGCGGCGAGCATCCTCAGCACCCCGGATCTGCTCTTCCTCGACGAGCCCACGACCGGGCTCGACCCACGCAGCCGCAACCAGGTGTGGGAGATCGTCCGCGCGGTGGTGGCACACGGCACGACGGTGCTGCTGACCACGCAGTACCTGGACGAGGCCGACCAGTTGGCCGGACGGATCGCGGTGATCGATCACGGCCGGGTGATCGCGGAGGGCACCCCGGGCGAACTCAAGTCCTCGGTCGGATCCGGCACGGTGCACCTGCGGTTGCGGGACGCGGACCAGCGCCCCGAGGCGCAGCGGTTGCTGGAGAGCGTGCTCGGCGTGGCGGTGCAACTGGACGCCGACCCGGTGGCGATCACCGCGCGGGTCGGTGAGGCCGGCAGCGATCTCGACGCCAGCGCACAGGCCGCCCGGGGGCTGGGCGAGCTGACCCGCGCCGGCATCGTGGTGGACGACTTCTCACTCGGCCAGCCGAGCCTGGACGAGGTCTTCCTGGCCCTGACCGACCGTCCCGCCGAGCCGACCGCCGGCGAGCGCGACGACGCGCTGGAGGCAGCCCGATGAGCAGCGACACCGCCACCTCGACCGGCCCGGCACCGTCGGTCTTCGTACCCTCCTCGGAGGCGTTGGCGACGGTGCTCGCACCGGCGGCGCGCCCGCCGCGCCCGAGCCCGCTCGCGGCGTCACTGACCTTCAGCTGGCGCGCCATGCTGAAGATCAAGCACGTACCGGAGCAGCTCTTCGACGTCACCATGTTCCCGATCATCATGGTGCTGATGTTCACGTACCTGTTCGGCGGCGCGCTCGCCGGCGATCCGCGTGACTACCTGCAGTTCTTCCTGCCGGGAATCATGGTGACCAGCGTCGTGATGATCACCATGTACACGGCCGTCGGGCTGAACACCGACATCGAGAAGGGCATCTTCGACCGGTTCCGCACGCTGCCGGTGTGGCGGCCCGCCGCCCTGGTCGGCATGATCTTCGGGGACGTGCTGCGCTACGTCCTCGCCGCCACGGTGATCCTCACCCTGGGGCTGGTGCTCGGCTTCCGTCCCGACGGCGGTCTGCTCGGGGTGCTGGCCGGGATCGGCCTGCTGGTGGTCTTCTCGTTCGCGTTCTCCTGGGTCTGGACGCTGTTCGGGCTGATCATGCGAAACGAGAAGTCGGTGATGGGCGTCAGCATGATGGTGCTGTTCCCGCTGACCTTCCTGAGCAACGTCTTCGTCGACCCCTCCACCATGCCCGGCTGGCTCCAGGCGTTCGTCAAGGCCAACCCGATCACCCACCTGGTGTCCTCGGTACGCGCCGCGATGGCCGGTACGTCGGACACGTCGGCCATGCTGTGGACCCTCGGCTGGAGCGTGCTGTTCGTAGCGGTCTTCGGCAGCCTCACCATGTACCGCTACAACCGCCGCTGACCCTCGACCGCCGGACCGGCTCCGGGCAGCGCCCCCGACCAGGAGGGTGCTGCCCGGAGCCGGCCGGTCACAACCGCCAGGACACCGGCGCGGCGGGCAGATAGCGGCAGGCGGCACCGGTGGAGACGGTGCCGCGCAGGTGCTCCGCCAGCGGCGGATGCCGTTCGTCGAGACGGCGCAGCGTGTCCCTGATCCTGGCCGTGACCGTCTTGCGGGCCCGCTCCGCCTCGTCACCCAGTCGGCGGGTCCGCCCGGCCAGCCCGGCGGCCGACCGCAACTGCGCGATCAACGCACCACGCTCGGCGTCCAGCGCGGCCACCTTCGGCGTGTCGCCACGGCCGGCCGCCCGGTCGATCTCGTCGTCGAGGCGGATCAGGTGCTGCCGGTAGCGGTTCCTCGCCTCCTCGTCGAGCACCTCGTCGCCGCCCATCCGCCGGGCCGCCGCCAGCTCCGGGCCGGCGGCCGGGTCGAGCAGCTCGACGGCGGGCACGTCGACACCGGGCCGTCCCAACAGCAGCCGCAGGTCGTGCAGCCCCTTGGCGTCCGGCAGGTGCACGGTCGCGCCCTGATAGGTGAGTCGCCAGACCGCCCCCTCGCGGCGGAACTCGTACGCCGGTGACGTGGGGACCGGGCCGGTCGGAGCCGGTGTGGACCGACCGCCCGGAGTGTCCTCGGCGAGCCGGGCGAGCACCTGCGGCAGGTCGAGTTCACGAGCCTCGTCCCGGGCCGTCACCCGGATCGCGTCGGCGGTGGCGGCGTCCCCCGGACGGCCCCGGGCGCGGAGGGCGTCCACGAGCGCCACCCGGACGAAGAGGGACCACGGCCGGGAACCCATCCGGTCGGCGGCGTCGCGGGCGGCGGTGAACCGGGTGACCGCGTCGTCCCACCGCCGGTCGGCGGCGTCGATCACGCCCAGCCAGTGGTCCACCGGGCCGCTGAGGTCGCATCCGAACAACGAGACCAGCCACTGCCCCTGGTACGGCAGCAGCGCCTGTCGCGCCTCCGCGCACCGCCCCGGGTCGGCGACCGTGGCCTGCGCGCGCAGTCGCAGCCAGAGCGGGGCGACCGGACCGGTGTACGTGGCTCCGGCGGCGTCGAGTTCGGCACTGATCCGGGTGGCGGTGCGGTGGTCGCCGCGTTCGGCGGCGGTGATGCCCCGCAGCAGCACCCGGTGCGGGTGCTCGCCGTCGTTCAGCCCGTCGACCATCTCGTCCGCCGCGTCGAACTCGCCCCGCAGCATGAGGTACGACCAGCGCAGGTGGTGGCCGAGGAAGCTGTGGTCGGCGTGCTCCCACTCGTCGAGGTCACCCAGCTCGAAGAAGCAGGTGTCGGCCTCGGCGAAGTCGCCCCGGAAGGCGCTGGTGATGCCACCGTCGATGGCCGCCGCCATCTGGTGGCGCGGTCTGCCGGTCTGTCGGGCGGTCGTCACGAACGCGGTCAGCTCGTCCTGGTAGCGGGGATCGCCGAGTTCGAGCAACGCCACCCACCGCAGCGAGGTGGCCCACAACTCGGTCTCCTGGTCGCCACCCCGCCGGGCCACCTCCCGGATCTCGGCGGTCAGCGCGACCCGGTCGGCTGCGGTGCCCGGCCCCCAGGTGGCGTCGTGGCGGGCCCAGAGGCTGAAGGCGAGCGCGTCGTCGTCGTGCACCCGCCGGGCGAGGGCTTCGGTGGCGGTGATCAGGTCGGCTTCCAACCGGCGGACCGGGGCCACGTCGGCGGGCTCGCCGACGAGCCGGCGGTACGCCTCACGGACCAGGCCCTCGGCGTCGACGGCGATCCGGGGATTGGTCTGGCAGTGCCGGTGCACGTTGAGGGCGAACCGGGCCAGCAGGGCCGGCTCGTCGGTGGTCAGCGCCAGGGCGGCGGTGTCGGCAAGGATCTGGTCGGCCTCGTCCCGACCCCCGGTGTGGAAGAGGCGGTCGGCCAACTCAATCATGATCTTGATCCGTTGGGACGGGTCCGTCGCCACCGTCGCCGCCCGCCGCAGGTGCACGGCCGACTCCTCCAACGCCAACCGGCAGGCGGCGTCCCGCGCGGCGGCGAGCAGCAGTTCCGCGCGACGGTACGCCTCCAGGTGCGCGTCGGCGAGCCACGCGTGCCGGGCCAGGTCGGCCGGGATCAGCCACTCGGCGAGCGCGGCGTGCTCGTCGACGGCGCGGACGACGGCGGCGTGCCGCAGCCGGCGCTCACCGTCGGCGAGACCGTCGTACAACGTCTCGCGGACCAGGTCGTGCGCGAAGGTGTACCGGCCGTCGCCGCCGGAGAGCACCAGCCGTGCGGCCACCGCCACGTCCAGCAGGGCGTCGAGCCGGGCCGGTGGCCGACCGGCACTCGCCGCCAGGACAGCCGCGTGGAACTCCCGCCCGAGGACCGCGGCGACGGTCAGCACGTCGACCACCTCGGCGGGCAACCGGTCGAGCCGTCGGCGCACCACCTCGCGTACGCCGGGCGGGATGCCGGCCAGTTGCCCGTCGGAGTGCCACAGCCGGGCGGTCTGCTCCACGAAGAACGGATTGCCGCCGGTGCGCCGGTGCACGTCGTCAACGCAGTGCGGATCCGGTTCCCGGCCGGCGGTGCGGGTCATCAACGCGCCGACCTCGTCCCGGGACAGGCCGGTGAGAGTGATCGGGGTGCCCTTGGCCACCAGCGACATCAGCAGCGGTCGCAGCGGATGGTCCTCCGCCTCCACCTCCGCGTCCCGGTACGTGCCGACCAGCAGCAACCGCTCGAACCAGGTGTGCTGGGCGGCGAACCGCAGCAGCCGCACCGACGCCGCGTCGGCCCAGTGCAGGTCGTCCAGGACCACCAGCACCGGCCGACGCTGGGAGACCGCGACCAGGGCGGCGGTGACCGAGTCGTAGAGCGCGAACGCCTCACGCTCGGCCGTGTCACCGTCACCGGGCCCGACCGTCGTCGGCAGCAGCCCGTCGCCACTGGCCGTGGCCGGGGTCATCAACGACGGACCGTGCGACCTCGACGTCGGATCCACCTCACCGAGCAGCAGCCGCAACGCCGGCTCGGCCGACTCGCGGGCCACCGCCCAGTCCTCCGGCGAGCGGCGCAGACCGCGCAGCACCTGCACCCAGGGCCAGTAACCGGGCGCGCTGGCGGAATCCCAGCAGGCCGCACCGAGCACCAGCGCACCCTGCCGGCGTGCCTCGTCGGCGGCGGACGTCACCAGGGTGGTCTTGCCGATCCCCGGCTCGCCGGTGACCAGGACCAGCCCGCCGTGACTGGCAGCGGCCCGGTCGACCTCGGCGCGCAACAGACCGGCGGGATGGTCCCGTCCGATCATCACGCCGCTGGGCCGCGCCCTCATGGCACCCGACGGTATCCGACACCACCGACAGACCCGCACCGATCGGCGACGACGCTGGGCTGACCCACGTCGGTGCGCAGACCGTCGGTGCACGGGGCGTCGGTGCGCAGACCGTCGGTGCACGGGGCGTCGGTGACGGCGTGCGCGAGCGGCCACCGGGCCGGGGCGCGCCGGGTCACCTGTCCGGGCCGACCGGGCCGAGCGCCGCCAGGTGGGCGAGGACAGCCTGGTTGGCCTCCCAACCGTCGGGGAACTTCACCGGCACGTCCAACTGCGGCGCCTCGGTCGACGGATGGGCGTCCAGCAGCTCGCCGATACCCGCACGGGCCACCACCACGCAGGCCTGCCGGTGCCGCGACGCCAGCACGCAGAGCCGCCCCGACTCCAGGTGGAAGGCGGTCGCGTCACGGCGGCCGGAGAGCGGGTGCAGCACGATCGTCATGTCGTACTCACGCCCCTGGAGCCGGTTGGCGGTGTCCACCGTGATGCCCGCTCCCTCCTCGCCGAGCAGCGACCGGATCACCGCGACCTGGTCACGGTGCGCGGCACCGACGGCGATCCGCTCCGCCGTCACCGGCGCGCCGCCGGGCGACTGCTCGCAGATCGCGACCGCCCCACGCCGCAGCACCCGGATGGCGAGCGCGGCGCACGCGGCGGCGGCTTCGGCGTCGGTCCGCAGGGTGTGCCGGGCCGGCAGTTCGTAGAGCGCCCATCCGTCGGTGGCGGCCAGTTCCACCGCCCGGTCGAGGGCGTCCCCCGGCCCCGTCTCGGTGAAGTGCAGCGCCCGCTGGGTCGAGACCGTGCCGGCACGGAACTCGGTGAAGGGGTAGAACGCCCGCGACACGACCGGGGCGGCCGAGGCGGGCAGCCGCCACGACACCGGCAGCCGGTGCACCGGCAACTGCGGGTTGTGCCGCAGCAGCACAGCCACCGCCGACTGCATCGGATCCCAGGTCAAACCCGCCCACCGGCCGGTCTCCACCGTGGAGAACGGGTCGAGCTGACCGGGATCGCCGACGAACAGCGCCCGTTCGAACCTGCCGGCCACGCGCAGCAACGCGTCCGAGCGCATCTGGTACGCCTCGTCCACGATCGCCCAGGGCCACGAGCCCTCGGCGACCGTGGCCCACTTGGCGGCCGTACCGATGACCACGGCCGAGGCGGCGAGGTCGGTGACCTTCGCGGCGACCCGGACCTGGTCGTGCGAGCCCACCCGTTCCGACGGCCGGTAGTCCCCGGCGGAGAGCCGACCGATCCGCAGCTCGGGTGCCTTCCGGGCGAGCCGGTCGATCAGGTCGTCGACCTGCTCGTTGGTCTGCGCGATGATCATCAACGGCTCACCGGTGCCGGCCAGCTCGACGGCGGCCCGCACCACCAGCGTGGACTTGCCCGCCCCGGGTGGAGAGTCGACCACCACGCCCCGGTGCTCGCCGGACCGCAGGTCGGACAGCACCGTCGTGATCACCCGCTCCGCCTCCGTACCCGGCGGCACCGTCAGCTGCGGCAGCATCTCCCCACCCCCATTCGGCGTCCCGCGACCCTACCGCCGTACGCACCACCACCCGGTACGCCGCACCCCACCACCGCACCCACTCATACTCATCGCGCCACACCCGACCGCCGCACGCACCGCTCTCACCGCGCCACACCCGACCGCCGCACCCGACCGTCGCCGCGCGCTGTACCCGACCACCGTGCGCACCGGCGCTCGCCGTGCCGATCCGCCGCCCGCCGCCGGCCAGGTAGGTCGGCGCCGCCGTAAGGGCGTCCCGACCTGCCGCATCCGACGCGTTGACCAGCCGAGATCGTGCTCGATCCAGGATCGAGTGGCTTCGCGAGCGCGACGAGACCACTCGATCCCGGATCGAGCGCGATCTTGCGCAGCGCGCGGACACAGGCGCAGCGCGACGCGGACACAGGCGCAGCGCGACGCGGACACAGGCGCAGCGCGACGCGGACACAGG
>NZ_SISL01000258.1:0-8417 GCF_004307965.1 Verrucosispora sp. SN26_14.1
TGCCGGCGCAGCGAGTCGGCCCGCCCGGCGATGGAGGCCACCCGTTCCTCGGCGGTACGCACCGCGAGCCGGACCTCCATCTCGTTCTGCCGGGCCTGCGGCACCATCGCGGCGAGTTGGTCGCGTTCCTCGGTGGACGGTTCGGCGTCGAGCGGCGTCGCCTCCGCCAGCCGCAGCCGCTCCTCCAACTCGGCCAATGTGGTCAGGTCCCGTTCGCGGGCCGCCTCGGCGCGCGACCGGGACTCACCGAGCCGGTCGGTCTCCGCCTTGGCCGACCGGGCGGCGGCCCCCAGTTCGGCCAGGCGTCGGGCGGCGGCGTTGCGGTGGCTCTCCGCCTCCCGCTTGGCGGCGGCGGCGTGCTGCACCACCTCCTTGGCGGCGGCCACCTCGGCCCGCGCCTGCACGAGTTGCTCACGCAGGTCGGCGCTGCCCCCCTCGGCGGCGAGCCGGTTGGCCCGGGCCTCCTCGACCGCTGCCTGCACCTCGATGTAGCTGGGCGCCTTGGCCGAGCCACCGGCCGCCGCGTACGCCCCGACGACGTCCCCCTCCCGGGTGACCGCGCGCAGCTCGGGGTTGCCCGTGACCACCTCGGCCGCAGCGGCCAGATCGTCGACCAGCACCACGTCGCGCAGCGCCCGGTGCACCGCCGGACGGATCTGCGCGTCGCAGTCCACCAGGTCGGGGGCCCAGTGCGCGCGGTCGGGCAGTTTGGGACGCAGCGCATCGGCCGAACCGGACATCCCCGGCCCGGCCGGGCTGCCGACGAGCAGACCGGCCCGCCCGGCGTCGGAGATCTTCAGCAGGCGCATCGCCTCGACGGCCTCGTCCACCCCGCTGACCGCGACCGCGTCGGCGAGCCCACCGAGCGCGGCGGCCAGTGCGGCCTCGTGACCGGGAGCGACCGTGAGCAGGCCGGCGAGACTGCCCAGCAGCCCGGGCACCTGGTCGGCACGGGCCAGCAGCGCGCCGGCACCGTCCTTGCGACGCAGGCCCAGGGCGAGGGCCTCCTCGCGTGCCTTCCAGGTGGCGGCGTCCTTCTCCGCCGCCCGCTCGGCGTCGGAGAGCGATCGGACGGTGGCCTGTGCCTTCTCCTGGGCGCTGACCGCCTCGGCGTGCCGGGTGTCCAGGTCGGCGTTGTCGCGGTCCGCCTCGGTGGACTGCTCGGCGACCGCGTCCAGGTCGGCCTGGGCCCGCTCGGCGCGGGTCAGCGCGTCGGTGTGCGCGGTGGCGAGTCGTTCGATCTCCTCACCGGCGCTGGTGGTCCGGGCACGGGCGGAGTTCACCTGCCCGGTGAGCCGGGCCAGCCCCTCCCGCCGGTCGGCGATCGCCTTCGCCGCGGCGACCAGCTCCCGCTCGGCCGCAGCGAGCTGCCGCTCCAGTTCCTGCCGGTGCTCGACCGCCTCGGCGAGCCGGATCTGGTCGTCGGTGAGCGCCGCCCGCAGGTCCTCCTCCTGCTCGCGGATCCGCTCGGACTCGGCCTCCAACTGCTCCGGGTCGCGACCGGGGCGCTCGTCGTCGGGCGTCGCGCTGAGGTGCCGCAGCCGTTCGAGTGCGAGTTGCTCGATCGAGCGGAACCGCTCCTGGAGGGCGGAGAGCCTGTACCAGGTGTCCTGTGCGGCGGCCAGCAGCGGCGCGTCCTCGGCCAGCGCCTCTTCCAGCTCGCCGAGGCGGGACTGCACCTCGGCGTGTTCGGCCTCCACCTGCTCGCGTCGTCGGCGCAGCGCCGTCTCGTCGGCGATCTCCTTGTCCAGCGTGGTGCGCAGGGTGGCCAGGTCGTCGGCGAGCAGCCGCAGCCGCGCGTCCCGCAGGTTGGCCTGGATCACGGCGGCCCGCCGGGCCACCTCGGCCTGCCGGCCGAGCGGCTTGAGCTGGCGGCGTAGTTCGGCGGTGAGGTCGGTGAGCCGGTTCAGGTTGGTCTGCATCGCGTCGAGCTTGCGCAGCGCCTTTTCCTTGCGCTTGCGGTGCTTGAGGACGCCGGCGGCCTCCTCGATGAAGGCCCGCCGGTCCTCCGGCTTGGCGTGCAGCATGCCGTCGAGGCGGCCCTGGCCGACGATGATGTGCATCTCGCGGCCGATGCCGGAGTCGGAGAGCAGTTCCTGGATGTCGAGCAGCCGGCAGGAATCGCCGTTGATCTCGTACTCGCTCTCGCCGGAGCGGAACATCCGGCGGGTGATGGAGACCTCGGTGTACTCGATCGGCAGGGCGCCGTCGGTGTTGTCGATGGTCAGCGTCACCTCGGCCCGGCCGAGCGGGGCCCGACCGGCGGTGCCGGCGAAGATGACGTCCTCCATCTTGCCGCCCCGCAGCGCCTTCGCGCCCTGCTCGCCGAGCACCCAGGCGATGGCGTCGACGACGTTGGACTTGCCGGATCCGTTGGGGCCCACCACACAGGTGATCCCCGGCTCCAGCTTGAGCGTCGTCGCGGAGGCGAAGGATTTGAAGCCCTTCACCGTCAGGCTCTTGAGATGCACGTCCCGATCCTCGTCCGGTGGCCGCCGTACCGTCGCCCGGCTGCGCGGACCCTGGTCAACCCGCAGAGTAACCCGGCACCGGGTGGCCCACCCCACGCGACCCGCCTGCCGGCGTCCGGGGCCGGGCAGAGATGCGCGCCGGCACACATCGTGTCGGCGCGCTGCTGTGCGGTGGAGCTATTCGGTTGTGGCGACCAGGTGGATCAGGTCAGTGCCGGCTCGGCCAGACGGAGCAGATCGTCCGCCTCCGCCGCAGCCGCCGCGAGCCGATCGTTCTCGGCACGCAGTCGGGTGACCTCGAACTCCAGTGACTGAACCCTGGAACGCAGTCGGGTGACCTCGTCGAGGAGGCGCCGGTCGGGCGCCGCACCTACGTGGCCATAGAGGGCCTTCGCCATTTTGACTCCTTGATATGCGCTGCCGGAGAGGCCGGCCAACGCGCGCCCTGGTGTACGCGGCTACCACTCCCACGAATTCTGGGCATGGCCGGGCGCGACTGGCGACACATACATATTGAGCCGGGAGCCCCTGATTCGTCAAGTTCCCGCAGGCCGTAGATCATCTCGACGTCGGCCCGACCGGTCACCGGCGGCTGCCCCCAGGCGCGGACACGCTCTGTCCGGACGCCTCGACTCTACGCGCCGGTCCGGTGGATTACCTCACCCGGATGTACAGGGTCCTCTTAACTCTTCCTTAGCCGGATTGCTGCCCCCATGAGCGACACGTAGCGTCACCTCGGCCCGGTACCCGACCCGTGGAGGCGACAGGCGTGCACGGCTGGAACGACCCGCGTGACCCGGAGGCCGACCCTCGCCGCCCGGAACTCCCGACCGAGGACCCGGCCTGGTTGACCGACCGTCCCGCACCGAGGTCGGCCTACCTGTTCGGTGACGAACCGGGAAGTTCGACCGACCGGTGGTACGACGACCAGCCGACCGAGCAGTGGCAACCGGAGGCCCCGCACTCGCCCCGTGGGGGTGAGGCCGACTGGCGGTCCGGTCAGCACCACCACGCCATCGAGCCGGAGACCGGGTACTACGAGCCGACCGACCGTGGCGGGACACCGGGCGGGCCCGCCGGGCGGGGGATCCCCGGGTGGCCCGCATCGGCCGACCACGACCGGACCGCCCGGCACGCGGCGCCGGAGACCGGCCACCACGGCGCCGACTGGGACACCCAGGTCCGGGGGTACAGCGCCCCGGCCGGGCCCGCGTCGGGCTCTGCGACCGGACCGGACCAGGACCGCTACGGCAGGTACGGTGCGACCGCCGACCAGAGCCGCTACGACGCGACCGTCGACCACGGCCGGTACGGTGCGACGGCCGACCAGAGCCGCTACGACATGACCGTCGAAGGCGGATACGGCACGGCCGGCGACCGTGACGACCTGGCCGTCGAGGGCGGATACGGCACGGCTGCCGGCCCCCACGGACGGTACGACCCGCCGGCGGACCAGCGGAACGACGCCGGCCAGCGGGACGAGCCGACCGGGTCCGATGAGCGCGGCGCACGACGCCGGTTGCGGCGTCCGTTGGTGCTGGGCGGCGCCGCCGCGGCGGCGACCCTCGTGGTGAGCATCGGCGTGGCAGCACTCGCACTGCCCGGTGACGACACGCCGACCGATCGCACCGCCGCCGACATCCCTCCCGCCTCCGCGCCGGCGCTGCCGGACGAGACGACGGACCTGGCGCTCGACCCGAGCGACTCCCCGAGTCCCAGCCCGAGCCCGAGCGTCTCGCCGAGCACCGCGTCACCGTCGCCGTCACCGAGCCGGACCAGCAGCCCCACCCCGGCGGCGTCGCGCACCACCGCGCCCTCGCGGCAGAACGCCGACCGGCAGGGCAGCCCCAACCGCGCCAGTACGCCCAGTGCCACCCCCTCCTCGGGCACCACCTCGCAGGCGGCGGAGGTCGTGCGGCTGGTCAACGTCGAGCGGGCCAAGGAGGGCTGTGGCGCGCTCAGCATCGACGACAAGCTGATGACCGCCGCCCAGCGGCACAGCCAGGACCAGGCCGACACGCAGAACATGTCGCACACCGGCAGCGACGGCAGCAACCCCGGAACCCGGCTCGACCGGGTCGACTACACCTGGCGGACCTACGGCGAGAACGTGGCGTGGAACCAGCGCACCCCGGCCGCGGTGATGGACGCCTGGATGAACAGCGAGGGGCACCGGGCGAACATCCTGAACTGCGCCTTCACCGAGATCGGCGTCGGAGTGGCCAGCAGCAACGGGCCGTACTGGACGCAGGTCTTCGCCGCACCCCGCTGAGGCGGTCGCGGCGGGGGCGGTCGCGGCCGGACTGCGAGTCCTGATCGGGTCTGTCCTCGTTTGACCGGGTGAGGTACGCCGACGCGTACCTGCTCGGGCGGTGTGGCGCCGCCCCGCGACGTGCGGAGACGGCGATGCGGATCGGGGTGGGCCGGACGCGGCGGGTACGCCGGGTGCTCCCGGCCGGCCTGGTGCTCACGTTGCTCGTCGCCACGGTCGCCTGCCGACCCCCGCTCCCGCCGCCCGGCGCGCCCACGAGCTGGCCGGCGGCCTCGGCGCGTCACTGGCAGTGGCAGTGGCAACTGCGCGGCGAGCTGGACCCGGAGGTCCCGGCGAACGTGTTCGTGCTCGACCCGGTCGCCACCACCGCGGCGCAGACCGCCGTGCTGCGCGCCCGCGACAGCCGTCTGGTCTGCCAGGTGCACGTCGGGTCGGTCCACCCCGACGATCCGGACTCCAGCCGGTACCCGGCGGAGGTACGCGGTGCCACGTCCACCGGGACCGACCGCACCTGGCTGGACGTACGCCGGTGGGACGTCCTGCGGCCGGTGCTGGCCGACCGGTTCCGGCTCTGCCGTGGCAAGGGCTTCGGGGCGGTGCTGCTGGCCGACGCCGACGGGTACGCCCAGCGCTCCGGGTTCCCGCTGGACTTCGACCACCAGCTCCGGTTCAACCGCCAGGTGGCGGCGCTGGCCCGCACCCTCGACCTCTCCCCCGGCCTGCTCGGTGCCCTGCCGCAGGTCGCCGCGTTGGCGCCCGACCTCGACTTCGCAGTCGACGAGGAGTGCGTCCGGCTGGCACGGTGCGAGAAGCTGCTGCCCCTCGTCGACGCCGGCAAGCCGGTGTTCCACGTCGAGTACACCGGCGACACCACGGACTTCTGCGTCACCAGCGTCGGCTACGGCTTCGCCTCCATCCGCAAGCACCGCACGCTGGACGCCTGGCGGCTGCCCTGCCCGGCGTCGTGAGCCCTGCCCGCGCGCCGACGGCCCGGCGGTCAGCCGCGCAGCGCGCCCCGGGGACGTGGCTGGCAGCGGGGACAGCTGTACGACGAGCGGTTCATGAACGCCTCCCGCCGGATCGGCGCACCGCACCGGTGACAGGGCTGCCCCTCCCGGCCGTACGCGTTCAGCGACCGGTCGAAGTAGCCGCTCTCGCCGTTGACGTTCACGTAGAGCGCGTCGAAGCTGGTCCCGCCGGCGGTGATCGCCTCGGCGAGCACGTCCCGGACGTGGCCGAGCAGCCGCCGGGCGGCCGGAGCGGTCAGCGCGTCGGTGGGTCGGACGCCGTGCAGGCCCGCGCGCCACAGTGCCTCGTCGGCATAGATGTTGCCCACACCGGAGATCAGTGTCTGGTCCAGCAACGCGCGCTTGACCTCGGTACGCCGTCGCCGCAGCGCGGCCACGAACTCGTCGTCGGAGAACTCCGGGTCCATCGGGTCCCGGGCGATGTGCGCGATCTCGGCCGGCAGAGCGGCACCGCCCTCGCTCACCGACAGTCCGCCGAACGTCCGCTGGTCGACGAAGCGCAGCTCCGGTCCGTCGTCGGTGAACCGGAACCGCACCCGTAGGTGCGCCTCGTCGGCGGTGCCCGCCGGTTGCAGCAGCAGTTGACCGGACATGCCGAGGTGCCCGATCACGGCATCACCGCTGTCCAGCGGGAGCCACAGGTACTTTCCCCGCCGCCGTACGTCGAGCACGGTCCGACCGGCCAGGACGTCGGCGAAGTGGACGCCGCCCGGCTCGTGCCGGCGTACCGCCCGGGGGTGCCGAACCTCGACCACGTCGATCCGGCGGCCGGTGACCCAGCGGGCCAGGCCCTGCCGGACCGTCTCCACCTCGGGCAGTTCAGGCACGGTGCGCCTGGACCTCGCCGAGGGTCTCGGCCCGGCCGTCGACGGTCACCGCGTCCTGCTCGGCGGCCGGGTCGGCGGTCACCTCGGCCGGGCCCGACTCCGCCTCGGCGTCGGCGGTCAACATCCGCCAGGCGGACTCGGCCGCCCGCTGCTCGGCCTCCTTCTTGCTGCGTCCGTCGGCACCGCCGTACCGGTTCCCGGCGACCACCACCCAGGCGGTGAAGGTCTTGAGGTGGTCCGGTCCGGTGCCCTCGATGCGGTACTCCGGCACCCCGAGCCCGAGCGCGGCGGTCAACTCCTGGAGGCTGGTCTTCCAGTCCAGCGCGGCACCCCGGCCGGCCGACTCGGCCATCAGCGGGTCGAACAGCCGGTGGATCACGATCCCGGCGGTGTCGAGCCCGTACTGGAGATAGATCGCGCCGAGCAGCGCCTCCAGGGTGTCAGCGAGGATGCTCGCCTTGTCCCGCCCGCCGGTGGTCTCCTCGCCCTTGCCCAGCAGGAGGTACGGGCCGAGGCCGTCCGGGCCCAGGCCACGGGCCACGTCGGCGAGGGCGCGCATGTTCACCACGCTGGCCCGTAACTTGGCCAACTGCCCTTCGGGCAGGTCCGGATGGTTGTGGAAGAGCGCGGTGGTGATCACCACGCCGAGCACCGAGTCGCCGAGGAACTCCAGCCGCTCGTTGGTGGGCAGGCCACCGTTCTCGTACGCGTACGAGCGGTGGGTGAGGGCGCGCTCCAGCAGGTCCGGGTCCAGCGTCACGCCGAAGGCGGCTTCCAGATGGCCGACGGAGGGCCTCCGCCGCTTGTCGTTGCTCATGATGTGCGTACCTCGGTGTCGGTGGTGCGGTCGGTGCGGTGGCCGGCGAGCAGCGCGGCGACCCGGTCGGTGGCATCGCGTCGCCAGAGGTGGGCGGCGAGGGCGATGCCGGAGGAGATGTCGTCGGGACGGGCGGCGCCGTGACAGACGACCACCGTCCCGCCCACGCCGAGCAGGGCGGCCGCCCGGGGCGCACCCCCGCCGGGCGGCGGTCCACCGGCCATCGCGTACGCGCCCTCGATGGCCTTGAGCAGCACGTTACCGGTGAACCCGTCGGTGACCACCACATCGGCACGCGTGCCGACGCAGACGTCGTACCCCTCGACGAGACCGACGTAGCGGGCGTCTGCGGGCAGGGTCACGGTGCTGAGCACGGGATCGGTGAGCCGGCGGGCCCGGTCGCCCTTGCCGGCCTCGGTGCCCACCGAGAGCAGACCCACCCGGGGTGCGACGACACCGTGGGCGGCAGCGGCGTAGGCGGCCCCGAGCACGGCGTGCCGGGCCAGCGTGGCGGGGTTGGGTTCCAGCGAGCCACCGACGTCGAGCAGCACCACCGGTCCGGAGACGGCGGGCAGGACGGCGGCGAGCGCCGGGCGTCGCACCTCGGGCCAGCGACCCAGTCCGAGGGCGGCGGCGGCGACGGTCGCGCCGGTGGAGCCGGCGGAGACCAGCGCGTCGGCCTGGCCGGCGTGCACGGCGGCGACGGCCGTACGGACGGTGGAGTCGGTGCGTGCGGTGACGACCTCGTCGGCCATGTCGACGGCGGTCCGTGCGGGCCGGACGGTGATCCGGGCGCGTTCGGCCGGGTCGAGGGCATGGATCAGCGCGCCGGCCACCTCGGTCGGGCCGACGAGCAGCAGATGCAGGTGAGGGTCGGCGCGCACCGCCCGCAGAGCGCCGTCCACCACGACGGCGGGAGCGTCGTCCCCGCCGAGGAGGTCAACGGCGATCCGTGCGGTGCCTGTCTCATATACCCATCTCCGAGCCCACGAGACTAGCGCT
>NZ_SISL01000259.1:0-8371 GCF_004307965.1 Verrucosispora sp. SN26_14.1
GCCACGCACCGGGCCAGAGCCCGTCCCCGTACGCACCGTCCGCGCGCCGCCGCCCGACCTCGCCGCCCCTCCCGGACGGACCGTCCCCACCCGCCGCTCCCCACCGCTCCGGGTACCGCGTCCCGTCGGGCCCGTCCCCACCCGACCACGCCGGATGCCGATCCCCGTCGCGTCCGCTGCCGGGTGATCGCGCCGGACGCCGCCCCCCGTCGGACTCCCGCCCCGCTACCTGTGACGGCGAGGTGTCCGGGTCGGAGCTGACCAGGCGTAGCACCGCCCGATTCCGCCCCGGCACCGATCGCGGTGCTTCGGGCGGATCCGTCACCGACCGTGAGTGCCCCGCCGTCGACCCGGAGCCGGACGACGATCCGGCGGACGCCACCGGAACGTCGGTCTGTCGGTCGGCACCGGTGCCCCGCCGTGGTCGGCCCGCCACGTCTGCCACACCGGTGCCGGTCACGCTGGTCGCCGGGTCCGTCCCCTCGCGGGGCGGATCCGCGCGACGCCCGCGTCCGCCCGCCCACGGCATCGTCGCGTCGCCCACCGCCGGACCCACACCCTCCCCACCGGACGCCACCCCGCTGACGCCCGCACCTGCCTTCGGTGTGTTCGGTCCGCTGATCTTCGGTGTGTTCGGTCCGCCGACGCCCGCCGCTGCTCCCGGTGCGCGTGCCCCGCTGACGCCTGGGGCTGCTTCCGCCGTGCCCACACCACTCACCGAGGGCGTGCCGCCCGTGGACGGCCGCGGCGCACCCTCCATCCCGGCTCCTGTATCGGCTCCGCTTCCCGTACGTCGACCTCCCGGTACGCCGTGGTCACTCGACGTCGGGCTGCCCCCGCGTACCACCGCCGGACCGGTCGCCGGACCGGTCGCCGGTCCCGTCGTCGCGCCGGTCGCCGGTCCGGTCGTGGGGCCGGACGTAGGGCTGGTCATGGGGCCGGCACCTGTCCCTGCTCTGCCCCTTTGCTCTGCTTCACTCCACGCAACGGCCGTCGTGCGGTATCCCGGGCGTTGCGTCGGTCGAAGCAGAGCAAAGGGGCCGGGGGAGGACCTGTCGCTCCCCGGTGACGCGACGTGAGCCGACGAGACCCCGTCGCCCCAGCCGCCGCCGGGCGGCCGTCGCCCGGCCCACGGATCGGTCACGTCCACCGGTCCCTCCGCCGCACCAGGCGGCAGAGCAGCAGGCGGCAGATCACCAGGCGGCAGCTCGGCCGCGAGGTCGCGGAGCAGCCCCGGGGCATGGGCGGCGATCAGCCGCAGCCAGTGCTCCGGGGGGCGGTCCGGATGCCGGTACGCGACCGCCTCCCACACGTCCGACGGCGCTGCGGCGTCAGTCCCGTGGTCCGCGTCGCCGACCGCGTCGCCACGCAGGCCCCCGATCGCGCTGGCGCGGATGCCACCAGGCAGGTCGTCGTCCCTCTCGTCGTCGGTGGTGTCCACCAGACCGGCGAACCGGTCCACGGCACGCGCGGCGGACCGGAGCCGACCGGCGACCCAGCTACGCGGGCGTGGGCGCGGCACCGCCGGTCTCCAGTTCCAGGCTCTCGTAGCGCAGCGTCAGCGCCGCGATGGCGATCTCCTGGCCGAGCGTGTTGAGGTGTGCGCCGCGCCATCGGGTGGGCCAGGCGTTGAGCAGGTTCCAGCGCAGCACCTCGGCCGTGCCGACGGAGTCGAGCAGCACCACCGAGACGTTGCGGCGGTCGCTGGTGCCCCGGGCGATCGTGTGCACCCAGTCCCACAGCTCCCGGGACGCGGTCAGGCCGAAGTGCAGCGTGACCGGGCCGTACTCGACCTGTCCGGGGATCATCCGGATCCGGTCGTTGCCCTGCTCCCGGTACGGCTGGGCGGGGATGTTCACGTCCAGGCCGCTGACCTCGGTGAAGTGGCCGTTGGTGACCCCGTTGACCAGCAGCTTGAAGTTGTACGCCCGGTACGGGTCGACCGGGGCGCCCGGCTGCGGAGTGGCCGTGGTCGGCATGTCAGCCTCCAATCGTCTCGGTCTCGGTGCCGCCGGCCCACTGGCTCAGCTTGAACACCACGAACTCGGCGGGCTTGACCACCGCGATGCCGATGTGCGCGACCACCATCCCGGCGTCCCGGACGTCGGCCGGGTTGGTCTCCTCGTCGCACTTGACGAAGAACGCCTCCTCGGGCGTACGACCCAGCAGCGCGCCGTCGCGCCACACCCGGGTCAGGAAGGCGCCGATGTCCCGGCGGATGGAGCGCCACAGCGTGTAGTCGTTCGGCTCGAACACCATCCACCGGGTGCCGTTGGCGATGGCCTGCTCGATGGCGATGGAGAGCCGCCGGACGTTGAGGTACCGCCACTCGCTGGCCTCGGCGGCGAGTGTCCGCGCGCCCCAGACGCGGATGCCCTCGCCGGGGAAGTACCGGATCACGTTGACGCCCTTGGGGTTGAGCACGTCGTGCTCGGATCGGGTGACCAGATGACCCAGGTCGACGGCACCGCGTACCGGCTCGTTGGCGGGAGCCTTGTGCACGCCGCGCAGGGCGTCCGTGCGGGCCCAGATACCGGCCAGGTGCCCACTCGGCGGGGTGAGCACCAGGTCGCCGCTGAGCGGGTCGCGGACCCGCAGCCAGGGGAAGTACAGCGCGCCGAAGTCGGACTGCCGGGGCCGGTGCGCCTGCGGGCCGCCGCTCGACCCGGTCGTACCCCCGCCCGCGCCGCCTGAGCCACCCGAGCTGGCGGGGCTGTCGCCGCCCTCGGTGGGCTTCGCCGCCCGACCGGAGCCGGCCGTGGCCACCCGGGTCAAGGTCGAGATGTCGTCGATGTCGGGAGCGGGATCGCAGATGGCGACCATCGTGCGGGTGCGCTCGGCCAGGCTCAGCAGCGCCTCGTGCGCGACCGCGTCGTGGAAGCCGGGCGCGGCCACGATGGAGATCTCGTCGATAGCCTCCAGCAGGTCCAGTCCGCCGCGCTGGCGTCCGCTGCCGGTGAGCGCGCCGCCCTCGCCGACGTTGACCACCCAGCAGCGGGTGCCCCCGTTGTCGAGGAAACCGAAGACCGCGCGGGCCAACGGGGTGCTCTCGAACTCGTCACCGTCGGCGTAGAGGCGGAGGAACTCGGTCCAGTTGTTCACGGCGAGGGCCTCGCCGAGACGGGCCGTGCGGTCCGGAGCCACGCCGACGAAGGCTGCCGTGCTGGTGCCGACCGGTCCGATCGGCCGGGCACCGGCAGGCACCTCCTCGACATAGATCCCGGGTGAGAAGTAGCTGGGCATCGGTCCTCCCGTACGGGTCGGGTCAGCGGGTCGGTGGCGCGCAGACGATGACGATGTCGGTGTCGGTCGGGTCCACCTCGGCGGTGAGCACCTGACCCCGACCGGTGAGCCGGAGCCGGACCGTTCCGGGCTGCTGCGGGTCGTGCGGCACGCCGACGACCCGGAACCGTCCCGCCGGATCGGTCCGGGTCGCGTACGGCTGACCGACGACCTCCACCCGCATCGCGGCGAGCGGCTGGTCGGCGGGACCGACGACGCGGCCGTCGAAGGTGAGCATCTCCAGTTGCCGCAGCCGCAGCGGACGCAGCACCGGCGGTGCCGGCTCGTGCGGGTGGGTGACCTGCACCGGTACGTCGATCAGCAGGGCCGGCCGGGGCGGGACGCCGAGGGCCACCCACAGCGCCGGGTCACCGGCCTCCAGCACGAGCGTGTGTCCGCTTCCTCCGGTCGCCGCGACGAGCACCCGGTCCAACGTCGCCAGCGCCTCCGGCCCGTCTGCGGCGAGCAGGTAGCGGGCGACGAGCCGGTACGGCTCGGGGCCGCCGCTGCCCCGGGTCTGCCGGGCCGGGCGCAACTCCAGCGGCCACAGTGTCAGCCCGCCCGCCGCCGGACCGGACCCGGGCGGACCGACCGGGACGGCGTCTCCCGCCGCCCCGGCCAGCCACTCCGCCAGCTCGGCGGTGGCCGTCTCGATCGGGCCGCCTCCGGTCATCGCGGCGGCGTCCCCTGGATGCGGTACGCGATCGCCTCGTTCCACACGTGCGGGTAGACGCCGATCTCGAAGTACCGGGTGAAGCGGTTGATCGGGGCGCCGGTGTGGTCGTGGTAGAGCAGCCACACCGGCGCGATGGTGAACAGCACGTAGTTGGCCAGGACCAGCGGGATGTAGAGCGGTCCGAGCAGTCGGGCCTGGAAGATGTGCACGTCCTCGTGGCGCTGGATGCCCGGCCCGGAGCCGGCGCAGACCGTGCCCAGCGTGGTGGCGTAGCGCGGCGAGACGCCCTCCACCACGTTGACCCGGCAGCTGTGCTGCGAGGTGGCCCGGTCCAGCGAGTGGCCGAAGACCAGGTGCACCGCGAGGTAGGTCGCGCCCACCACCGTGTTCAGCAGGCTCCACGTGTGGTCGACGACGAACAGGAAGATCCCTCGGGCGTCGGCCCCGTAGACCCGGGCCGAGGTGATCGACCATCCGAAGACGATGCCGACGACCAGACCGACGCCCGCCCCGACGAGCAGCCCGACGGGTCCGCCCAGCAGCCCGCCGAGGACCGTGCCCGCCGCGACGTGGACGGCGGCGCTGATGACTCCGAAGACGGCCATGACGGTTCCCCTCTAGGCCCAGGAGCGGATGAAGCGGGGCTCGTTGCCCTGCGCCAGCCGGGTCGGGGTCGCCTGCCGGTTGCCGGGAGGCAGTTGGTTGACGCCGAGGGCGGCGGAGAAGATGACCAGGCCGTTGAAGAAGGCGATGATCCACTTCTCGGCGCCCGCGTCGGTGGCGAAGGCCGCGGTGAGGTACGACAGCAGCAGGGCGATACCCAGCGCGATCCACTTGCGTGCCGTGTCGGCACTCGGGCCGATCAGCCCGCCGATGACGTTCGTGGCCAGCAGCGTCGCGGCGCTCGCGCCGGTCAGACTGCCCAGCGCCGCCCAGGTGAAGAGATCGTTCATCGCCGATCTCCCTTCGGTTTCGCGTGGTGCGAGGTGGGATGTGGTGCCGCCCGCCGGGCGGGCGACGGTGCCGGCTGACCTGCGTCAGCCGGAGCCCGGCACACCGCCGGTCGTGGTGTGCGGTGCCGGACCGATGGTGCCCGGACCACCGGAGGTGCCCGGTCCGCCGGGCGTCGGTGCGCCGCCGTCAGCCGGGCCCGTGCCGGGCCGACGCAGCAGCAGTACGACGAGCGCCGCGACCAGCAGCAGGATCACCGCACCGGCACCGACCAGCAGCCACGGGAAACTCCCGCCGCTCTCCTCGTCGTCCGCCGGGGCGGACGGTCGGGGTGGTGCCTCGGCGACGGCCCGCAGTTCCGGTGGCTTCGGTTGGTTGCGGGCGACCCGCCAGGTGACCGTCCGGTCGTTGACCTGACCGCCCGCGCTGACGTCCAGCACGCGTCCGGGAAACGTCACCGAGATCTCGAACGACATCAGCGTCATGAAGTGCGCCTGATTGGCCGGATTCTGTTCGGCCACTTTTCCGCCGTACTTCTTCGGATCGAGCGGAAGAGTGAACACGTACCGGTCGTCGCCCTGTCGGACGATGCTCAGACTTTCGCTGTCGAATTGATCGAGCGGGACATTCCGGTAGTTGATCTGAGAGCCGTAGTGGGTGGCGTCCTCGTACCGGCTCTCGGTGCCTTCGGGCAGGGCCGGGATGTTCTGCCGAAGCTCGGCGAAGCCGGCCTCGACCGTCTTGTTGTTGGTGGTCAGCACGGTGCGTTCGGCGGTCAGCAGGAGTTGTCCGCTGACCGTGTCGTCGGCGTTGACGGTCAGCCCGGCGTTCAGTTGCATACAGCCGGAAAGAACCGCCAGAAGGACGAGACACGCCGCGCCGCGGAGTATCCTGGTGCGCCCGGGCCCCGATTTCATGGGCTCAGTCTGTGCGTTCGCCGCCCGAGCCATCAGTCAGCGATCAGTCAGATGGCAGTCGCCGATCTTACCGATTTCCGGTCACATTCGGCCGAGTCCCCGTACCGCTGAATTGGATATCCTGAAAGATTGTGGTCAGGCGCTGTCGCGGCGCACCAGTGCGGACGGGAAGCGGGTGCACATCGGGGCGTGCCGGTGCTCCAGCACCATGGTGGCGGCGGCGCTGGCGATCTGGCGTACCGGGTGACTGGCGGTGGTCAGGGCCGGAGCCGTCACGGCGGCCAGCGGGATGTCGTCGAAGCCGGTCACCGCGACGTCGCCGGGCACCTGTACGCCGTCGGCGCGGAGCCGACCGATCACGCCCAGCGCGGTCGCGTCGCTGATCCCGACGATCGCGTCCGTGTCCGGCCAGCGGCGCAGCACCTCGCGGGCGGCGGCGCGGCCCCGCTCCACGGAGAAGTCGCCGACCACCTCGCGCGTCGGCAGGCCCGCGTCGCGCAGCAACCCCCGGTACGCGTCCACCGAGCGGTTCGCGCAGGTCAACCACGGGGGGCCGGTGACCATCGCGATCCGACGGCGACCGCCGGAGTAGAGGTGACGGACGATGGCCTCGGTGGCGCCGCCGTTGTCGATGTCCACCGACGGCACGGTGGCCGAACCGACCCCGATCGACACCGCTCGCCCCCGCAGCCGGCGCGGCACCAGTTCCAGCAGAGCCGGGGTCGTGTTGACCAGGATCAACCCGGTTACGCCCCGGTCGTCGGTCAGCCGGACCAGCCGCTCCGGGGCGTGCAGCGGCACCCAGTCGACGGTGACGCCCAGGCCGTGTGGTGCGCAGACCCGCGCGGTGGCGCCGAGCACCTGGTCGACGTAGCTGTCGTCGAGCACGGCCGGGTCGGTGCCGGCCACCGCCACCAGCAGCCGTACGCCGGTGCCGTGCACCAGCGCCCGGGCGGCCGGGTTGGGTACGTAGCCGAGCTCGTCCACCGCGGTGCGTACCCGCTCCCGCGCGGTCGGTGACGCGAACCCGTTGCCCGCGATGACCCGTGACGCCGTGGAGCGGGAGACTCCGGCGGCCCGGGCGACGTCGTCCAGGGTTGCCGGCCGGCGTGCCGTGGTCATTGGTGTCTCCCTGTTGCCCTCGGCCCGCCTGGTACGCGGGCTCCCACCGCATCATGCCTCGCCGGACGCCCGGGGGTAAGGACCGGAGATGGATTGTGGTGGTAGCGCTCCCAGGTGTGTGATCGTTGCCTGCGCTCCCACCGCCGTCGAGAGGACCGGGAAGTTCCATGGATCCCGTCATCAGCACGCCCGCGACACCACCGGTCACCTCGGGTCCGCCCCGGGCGGTGCTGGCCGCCCGCAACGGCGTGGCGGTGGTGTTCGCGCTCAACGGGTTGGCCGTCGCGACCTGGTTCTCCCGGGTGCCGGCGGTCCGCGACGGGCTGGAACTCAGCCCCGGTCGTCTCGGCCTGCTCCTGCTCGCCATGTCCATCGGCGCGATCGTCGCGATGCCCACCGCCGGTCTGCTCACCCAGCGTCTCGGCGCGGCCCGCGCGGTGGTGTTCTCCACCACCGTGGTCGCCCTCGGCCTCACCGTGGCCGGGGTGTCGGCGGTGGCCGGCTCGTTGCCCGGGGTGGCGGTGGGCCTGTTCGCGCTCGGTTACGGCTCCGGCAGTTGCGACGTGGCGATGAACATCGAGGGCGCGATCGTCGAACGCCGCCTGGGCTGGACGGTGATGCCCCGGTTCCACGCGGCGTGGAGTCTCGGTTCGGTGGCCGGTGCCGGTCTGGGCGCCGGGGCCGCCCGGCTCGGCCTGCCGGTCGCCGTCCACCTCGGGGTCCTTGCGGCGGTGGTGCTCGTCGGCACGCTGCTGGGCGCCCGCGCGTTCCTGCCCGCCGCGCCCGGTGCGGAGAGCGAGGGCGCCGGTGGCGGTCGACAGTCCCTGCTCGCCGCCTGGCGGGAGCCGCGCACCCTGCTCATCGGTCTGGTGGTGCTGGCGGCGGCGTTCGCCGAGGGCAGCGCCAACGACTGGATCGCGGTCGCCTTCATCGACGGGTACGGCTTCAGCGAGGCAGCCGGCGCGGCGGTCTTCGCCGTCTTCGTGACCGGCATGACCGTGGGCCGGACGCTCGGCACGGTGGCCCTGGACCGGTGGGGGCGGGTGCCGGTGCTGACCGTGACCATCCTGCTCGCCATCGTCGGCGCCGGTGTGGCGATCCTGGCCGGCTCCGGCCCGGTCGCGGTGGTCGGCGTGGTGCTGTGGGGGATCGGCGCCTCGCTCGGCTTCCCGGTCGGGATGAGCGCCGCCGCCGACGAGGAGGAGCACGCCCACGTCCGGGTCAGCGTGGTCGCGGTGATCGGCTACACCGCGTTCCTGGCCGGACCGCCGTTGCTGGGGCTGCTCGGTGACCGGATCGGCACGCTGCACGCGCTGCTGGTGGTGCCGTTGCTGCTGCTGCCGACCCTGCTGCTGGTGCGGGTCACCCGCCCGCCCGTCTCCGGCGCCACGGGGGAGCCGGATCGGGCGGGCGCCCCGGAGCC
>NZ_SISL01000026.1:0-30891 GCF_004307965.1 Verrucosispora sp. SN26_14.1
TCGGCCACCCCGACCCCCGCCGCCTCCGCGCCGGCGACGGCCAGCGCCGCCGGTACGACGACCGCCGGTGGCACCACGGCACCGGCCGAGTGGATCGCGTCGAACTCGTCCAGGTGCAGGTAGGTCGACTCCAGCAGGACCGCCGTCCGCAGCGAACGGGGCGAGGCGTCGCCCAGCACGGGCACCGGCCCCGCCTCGTCGACGAGGTCGGCGAAGCGGCGCAGCGGGGCGACGCTGGGATGCGTCACGCCCGCGACCAGACAGCCCAGCGCGTCCAGCAGGTGCAGGCCGACGCGCGTGCGCACGCTCGGGTCGACGGCGTCGACCACCGCGTCGGCGCGGGCGACGAGTGCGGGGACGAGCGAGCCGCTCATGCCGACCGTTCTCTGGCGGACAGGTTGTCCGCGAAGGACTCCATCAGCTCGTACGGCAGGTCGTAGGAGCCGACGTGCTGGAGGAAGACGTTCGTCGCTCCCGCCGCCGCGACCTCGTCGATCCGGGCGGCGATCTGTGCGGTGGTGCCGAAGAGGCAGAACGCCTGGGCGAAACGCACCGCCATCTCGTCGGTGATCCACTGACCGCAGACCCGGACCGCCTCGGCCCAGTCCTCGGCGTGCACAGTGTCCGGGTAGAGCCCCGGCACGACCGGCGGCACCTGCACGTCGATCCCGGCCAGGGCCAGCGCGGCGGCGCCGCCCTTCTGCGCGATCCCCGCGCAGATCGGCTTGAGCATCCGGGCGTCGGCCTCGACGTCGTCGGTGACGTGGCAGTACGCCGACACCACGATCTCCAGGTCCGCCAGGGACCTGCCGCTGGCCTCTGCGCCCTCCCGGACCCGGCCGAGACCTGCGGTGAGGGTCGCCGGGGAGACCCCGGAGAGCAGGATCACCCCGTCGGCGATCTCACCGGCCAGCCGCAGGTTCTTCGGTCCGCTCGCCGCGACGAAGACCGGCAGCTCGGCGTCCGGGTCGCGCAGCCGCGAGCGCACCGGGCCGAAGTCGACCTCCGCGCCGCCGAGCAGGTCGCGGACCTGCCCCAGCCGCTCCCGCAGGTTGGCCTGGGTGGTGGAGCGCAGCCCGACCGGCTCCACCGCGCTGTTGCCCACTCCGACGCCGAGCACGAAACGGCCCGGCGCCGCCTCGGCCACGGTCCGTGCCCCTGAGGCGACCACCGACGGATGCCGGGTCTCCACGTTGGTCACCGCCGTGCCGAGGCGCAGCCGCTCGGTGCGCAGCGCCATCGCGGTCAGGGTGGCGAAGACGTCTCGCCAGAGCAGTTGGGAGTCCGGCACCCAGACCTCGTCGAAGCCGAGTTCCTCGGCGCGCTGTGCCGCCCGGGCCAGTTGGTCGACCGGGCGGCAGGCCGGCAGCCGGATGCCGATCCGGACGCTCACGCCGCTCTCGACAGGTGCGCGATGTTCAGCTCGTCGAAGCGTTCGCTGTGCTCGTGCTGCGGCCAGTGGCCGCACTTCGGGAAGATCTCCAGTGTGGAGCCGGGGATGCTCTTGTGCATGCGGTTGGCCTCGGGGATCTCACCGAACGGGTTCTCCGCGCCCCAGACGATCAGGGTGGGCGCCTGGATCCGGCCCATCTGCTCCTCGGTGAGCAGGTCCGGCTGGCGGTTCTCGATCTCCTGCAACGCCAGCAGGTTGTCGATCGCCGCGACGAACTCGGGACGGTGGTAGATCGCGTGGCGGATCTCCACCAGTTCCTCGCTGACGTCCTTGGCGGGCTCGTACATCAGCAGGTGCAGGCGCTTCCTGGTCAGGTCGATGTCGTCGCTGGTGACCGCGGCGCGGGTGCTGGTCTTGATCCGCTCCATCACGGTCGGGTTGGCGACGGTGCCGCCGGGGGCGACCAGCGTCAGGTGACGAACCCGGTCGGGGTGGTCGGCCGCGAGCCGTCCGCCGACCCAGCCGCCCAGCGACTCGCCGACGATGTGGAAGCGGTCCAGACCCTCGGCATCCGCGTAGTCCAGCACGTGCCGGACGTACCGCTCGATGCGGTAGGGCTCCGCCACGGTGTCGGTGTAGCCGTGGCCCAGCATGTCGATCGCGTGGCAGGCGAAGCGCGCGGCGTGCGCCGGCAGGTTGCGGACGAACGCTTCAAGGTGCCCGCTGGTGCCGTGCAGGAAGATCACGGGGTCGCCCGAACCCGCCTGTAGCGTCCGGGTGCGGACCCCGTTGGCGTCGACGAAGCGGAGCTGGAACTCCAGCTCGGTCAGGTCGGTCCAGATGCTCATGGATACCTCGATTCGGGAGTCTGTCTACGGTCAGGAGGCGGGACGCAGCGAGGCGACGGCCATGCCGGTCAGCCACTGCGCGATCGGCGCGTACGCGTGGGTGGTGCTCTGGGCCGGGCCGACCGCGGCGGCCATGGCCACCCACGAACGGATCTCCTGGGCGCCGTTGCCGGCCTCCTCGTCGACCTGCTCGGCGGAGAGCCCGACGAACTCGCTGAGGTCGCCGGTTTCCAACGCCGCCAGGAACCGCCTGTCGAATTCGGGGTTGATGTCCGCCTCGGCGGCCCGGATGATCTGGCGTCGGCGGACCTCGTACTCCTGCCAGGAGTTGCGGCCCTCCAGCCATGCCTCGACCAGGAAGCGGTCGTCGTCGGAGAGCGTCTCGTACCACTTGGGCCAGGGCAGCCGGTGGGACAGGCCACCCGAGGCGATGACCGCGACCCGTTTGTCCCGCCCGTCTGCGCGGATCGCCCGCCCGATCGCCGCGCCGAGCGCATGGCAGCGGCGCAACGACGGCAGCGGCGGGGCGAACATGTTCACCACCACCGGCACGATGGGCACGTCCAACGACGGCACCAGGTGCTGGTAGCTGTGGGTGATCCCGTGGTCGACCTGCATTCGCAGCGAGAAGGCGGGATCGAAGTCCTCGCTCAGGGTGTCGACCAGCTGCCGGGCCAGCTCGGGGTCGGCGGGCAGCCGCCCCTCGGGGGTCTTCGCCTCTCCGGCGCCGAGCACCTCCCCCACCCCGACCGTGATCGCCGGCATCAGGTCCAGGAACATGCCCCGGAAGTGGTTCGAGCCGATGATGACCACGGTGTCCGGGCGGGCCTGTGCGAGTTCGTCGCGGGCTGCCGCGAGGCCCGCCCGGAAGTCGATCGCGCCGGGTTCGTCCGCGACCTCGTCCCAGTGGGTGTTCATCAGGGTGCTGTGCGAGGCGCCGACACCGAGGACGATCGAGCTCATGGCAGCTTCTCCAGCTCTGCGCGGTCGCGGGTGCAGGTGGTCACGATCGCGTGGATCAGGGTGCGGGTGAGTCGCTCCATCTCCCGTACGTCCACGACGTTCATGCCCATCGGGAAGTCGACCGGCAGCGGGGCGCCCGCGCCGGCCCGGTTCATGCCGATCCGCGCGGTCGGTAGCCCCCGGGCGCGCAGGATGTTCGCGTCGGTCGCGCCGCTGCTGGCCAGGATCGGCTCGTGCGGCCGGCCCTCGCTCTCCGCCCAGGCGGCCTTTGCCGCCCGGACGATCCAGTTCTCCTCGGGGGTCGCCGTGGCCGGGATCGACAACGTCATCTCCGAGCTGGCGTCGAGTCCGGGGTTGGCCGCGACGATCCCGGCGAGCGCCGCCTCGAACTCCCGCTTGACGGACATCGGGTCCTGGTCCGGGCCGAGCCGCAGGTCGACCCGGAGTCGACACTGGGCGGGCGAGATGGCGGCGGTGCGTGGCCAGCCGCCCTCGATGGAGCCGATGTGGCCCTGCGGCGCGACCAGACCCCGGGTGTGCGACTCGGCGTACGCCACGAAGAAGCGCTCCAGGCCCTGGGCCACGATGCCGGCGTCGACGATGGCGTTGCGGTACGGCACCCGGTGCCGGCTACCGACATAGCCGTACGTGCCGCGCACCGTGACCTCGAACCAGCAGAGCCCGACCTCCTCCCAGTGCACGGCCCAGCCGGGCTTGGCGATCAGGGCGTAGTCCGCCCAGACGCCCTGTTCCAGCAGGAACGAGCAGCCGTTGCCCTGACCGGCGTTGTAGCGCGTCGCCCCGGGGCGACGGTTGGTGGGCATGCCGCCCGCGCCGAGGCCGACGATCGCGTCCCCGCGCAGCGGCACCCCGGCCCTGCGGACGGCGTCGACAGCGGCGATCAGGCACGCGCCGTGTCCCTTGGGGTTGCTCGCACCGAGGCCGAGCACGTAGTCGCCCTCGATCGACGCCTCGGCCCGCATGTCGCGCCGCAGTTCGTCGCCGATCCAGGGCAGGTCCTCCTGCTCGGTGCCGACGGTGAGGGTGTCGATCGGGGCGTACAGCAGCAGGTCGGCGCCGGTCCCGTCGCCGCGCAGGCGGCCTACGGCGTTGCCCTGCTCCTCGTCGATCGGCTGGTATCGGCCGTCCAGACCGCGGGTGGTCAACTCCTGGGCGAGCCACCGTGCCAGCGGTGCCTCCTGCCCGGTGGGGCTCGGGATGCTCGTCATCCCGGCGATCAGGTCGCGCAGCTCGGCCCGGTCGATCTGGTCCCGGGCGGCGGTGATCCACTCCCGCTCCTGGGGGGTCGTGCTCACGTCGGTGCTCCTCGCGGTCGCGGACACCTCACACCCTCCGGTTCGTCCGGACGGTCGTGCCCGTGGTGCGGATCAGCACGGTGTCCAGCCACCGGCGTACCGGCGGGATGGTCAGGGCCGCGACGGCCAGCACCGGAACGGACAGCAACACTTTGCGCATGGGTCCTCCTCCACTGGGTGTACTGCGGGACGTCCGCTGGTTCGCCGGTCGGCGACGCGGGTCAGTCGGCGAGGCGGGTCAGTCGGCGTCCAGGAAGGCGCGGGCCACGGCCGTGTAGGCCGCCGGCCGCTCCTGCTGCGGGTGGTGTCGGCTGCGACCGAGCACGTGGACGTCGGCGCGGGGCAGCGCCGACGCGAGGCGCAGCGCGTACGCCGGGTCGGCGAAGGGGTCGTGCGAGCCCCAGAGCAGCAGCACCGGCGCCGCCACCTGTGGGAGGTGTCGGGTGAGGTCCTCGGGGGCGCCGCGTCGGCTGGCGTCGGTGGCGATGGCCCGGCACTCCGGCCGGATGCTCGCCGCGTACCGGTCGCGCACGGTCTGCGCCGGCGCTCCCGCGCGATCGAACCACTCGTACCTGCCGATCAGGTCCGCCATCTTCGCCAACGACGGTCCGTCGCCGCCGAAGTAGGTGTCCCGGATCGCCGGTCCGGAGACACCGGTGCCGGTCGGGTTCGGGATCGGCACGCTGCCGGTGAGTACGATCCGCCCCACCCGCTCGGGTGCCAGGGCGGCCAGCCGCAACGCGACCGAGCCGCCGAAGGACTGGCAGACCAGATCAACGGTGGGCAGTTCGAGCGCGTCGAGGGCCGCGAGCAGATGCCGGGCGTGCCAACTGAAGACCGGATCGGTCACCACGGGCACGTCAGAGGCCCCGAACTGCGGCAGGTCGAGCATGATCAGTCGGCGCCCGGCGGCGAGCCGATCCGCGACCGGGCCGAAGTCGTTCCACGCCGAGCATCCGGGACCGCCGCCGTGCAGCACCACGGTGGGTCGGCCGGTGCCCAGTTCGCGGTAGTGCAACGCCACTCCGGCGGCGTCGACCCGCAGTGCCTCAGCAGCCATTCGGCGGTGCCTTGTGCGGCTGCGGCGTGGGCGCCGCCTTCTCGATCATTCGCCGCCAGCCGGTGATCGACAGGTCGGGCCGGTAGAGCTTCTCCGGCGGGGCGTCCATGACGTCGACCATCCACGCGTCCTGCGCGGTGAACTGCCCGTGGAACAGCCATCGGATCGCGGCCAGGTACTTCGCCTTGAAGAGCAGGCCCTTGGGTCCGTCCTCGAACCGCACCATGATCTGCACGTAGCGGACCCGGTCGGCGTCCACCGGCACGTACCACTCGTAGTGGATGAAGTCCGGGTACGCCACCCGCAGCAGCCCGGGCAGCCGGATCGAGACGAAGCCGGGGAGATTCAGGCCGGCGATCACGGGGTTGACGTTCTTGCCCTTGCCCGGTGCGTCGGGCAGCGGCATCCGCTTCCACCAGCGCTTGTTGGTGAAGGTGCCCAGGCCCGGGAAGTGCGCGTCCCAGTGCACCTCGTCCTGCACCCGGATCAGCCAGGGGCCGTGCTCCTCCACCCGGGTCTTGTTCCAGGCCGGCATCACCTTGAACAGCCGCCAGAGCGCGGTGTTGTGCAGGTACTTCGCGTGCCCCTCGTCGAAGCCGTTCTCGGCGGCGAAGCGCCAGTTGCCCTCGCGGATGTCGTACTTGCCGCCCAGCACGTGGTCGTTGTCGAGCAGCTCCGCCGGGATGTCCTGCTCGATCGGGTGCGGCTCGTCGTCGCCGACGAAGACCCAGACCAGTCCGAGGCGCTGTGCCGTCGGGTAGGTCTTGACCGACACCCGGCCGCAGATCGGCGACTCCGGGCCGTCGGTGAGGACGGCGGCGAGCTTGCCGTTGGTGACGTCGAAGGTCCAGCCGTGGTAGGGGCAGCTGACCGTGCCGGGGAACTGACGCCGGCCGAGGGAGAGCGGCACGCCGCGGTGCGGGCACCGGTCGTGCAGGGCGTGCACGACGTCGCCCTTGCGGACCAGCACGATCTTCTCGCCCAGCAGCGTCACCGCGTGCGGCTTGTCGCCGATCTCGCGCTCCCACACCACGGGGTACCAGTAGTTGCGGAAGCCCAGCGTGGCCGCGTCGTAGGTGGGCCACTGCGACCAGTCCTGGCCGGGCTGGGGTCGGTTCGCGCGACCGGCGGTGGGGCGGGACGGCGCGCTCTCGTCCTTGGGCTGAACAGTCATGACCCGTCCTCTCGGCTGGCGTTTCGCCGGACTACGCATGTCCGGTACATAGTACGGTCTAGTGCACGGGAGTCAAGAGATCCCCAGGTCACGCGTCCACGACCAGACGTTCACCGGAAGCCCGGGAGACGCAGAGCATGATGGTGCGGCCCGCCGCCCGCTCCTCGTCGGTGAGCAGTGAGTCGCGGTGGTCCGGGACGCCGTCGAGGACCTTCACCTCGCAGGTGCCGCAGATGCCCTCCCGGCACGCGCTGGGAATGGAGACCTGCACCGCGTCCAGCGCATCCACCGCGCTCTCGTCCGCCCCCACCGTCACGGTGACGCCGGAGGCCGCGCAGACCAGCTCGAAGGGGCGGTCCTCCCCCTCGACGACGACCTCCCGGGCCCGGAACCGCTCCAGGTGCAGCGTCCCGCCGGGCCATCCGGCGCAACGCTCCTCGACGGCGTCGAGCAACCTCTCGGGCCCGCAGCAGTAGACGACGGTGCCCGGCCGGAGATCGCCGAGCAGCTCGGCGAGGTTCAACAGGCCCGCCTCGTCCTCGGGCACCACATGGACGCGGTCGCCGTGGTGGTCCAGTTCGTCGAGGAAGGCCAGGGTGCGCCGCGACCGGCCACCGTAGACGAGCCGCCAGTCGGCGCCGTCGGCCTGCGCCTGCGCCACCATCGGCAGCAGCGGCGTCACGCCGATGCCGCCCGCGATGAAGAGGTACCGCTGCGCCGGTTCCAGCGCGAACCGGTTGCGGGGGCCACGCACCCGGACCAGGTCGCCGGGGCGCAGCGACTCGTGGACATACCGCGAGCCGCCCCGACTGGCCGGCTCGTTCAGCACGGCCACCCGGTAGCGGCGCCGGTCCGCCGGGTCGCCACAGAGGGAGTACTGCCGCGTCGCGGCGGGCAGCAGCAGGTCGATGTGGGCGCCCGGCGCCCAGGCCGGCAGCTCGCCGCCGTCGGGGTCCTCGAGGACCACCGAGATCACGCAGTCGGACTCCCACCGCATGGTCCGGACCAGCAGCTCCCACTCCGGTTCCGACACCGTCATGGCTGCTCTCCCTCCGCATCGCCGGTGCCGGAGGCGGCGGTCGACGCCGCTGCCAGGTCCAGCGCGACGTCCACGATCATGTCTTCCTGCCCGCCGACCAGCCCTCGTCGGCCGACCTCGACGAGGATGGACCGGGTGTCCAGCCCGTAGCGCTCGGCCGCCGCCTCCGCGTGCCGCAGGAAGCTGGAGTACACCCCGGCGTAGCCGAGCGTCAGGGTCTCGCGGTCCACCCGCACCGGTCGCTCCTGCGTGGGCCGGACCAGGTCGTCCGCCGCGTCCATCAGCGGGAAGAGCTGGCAGTCGTGCTGCCAGCCGAGCAGATCGGCGACGGCGATGAACGCCTCCAGCGGGCAGTTGCCGGCGCCGGCGCCCTGGCCCGCCAACGAGGCGTCCACCCGCGACGCGCCGTTCTCCACCGCGACGACCGAGTTCGCCACCCCCAGCCCGAGGTTGTGGTGCGCGTGGATGCCGATCTCCGTCTCGGGGCGCAGCGCGTCGCGGTAGGCCCGCACCCGGTCGCGGACGCCGTCCATGGTCAGCCGGCCGCCGGAGTCGGTCACGTAGACGCAGTGCGCTCCGTACGACTCCATCAGCGTGGCCTGTCGGACCAGTTCCGCCGGCTCGGCCAGATGCGACATCATCAGGAAGCCGGAGACGTCCATCCCCAGTTCACGGGCGTGCGTGATGTGCTGTGCGGAGATGTCGGCCTCGGTGCAGTGGGTGGCGACGCGCACGGAGGTCACGCCGAGGTCGTGGGCGCGGCGCAGATCGTGCAGCGTGCCGATGCCCGGCAGCAGCAACGCGGTGAGCTTCGCGTCGCGCACCACCGTGGCGGCCTGGCTGATCCACTCCCAGTCGGTGTGGGCGCCGAGTCCGTAGGTGAGGCTGCTGCCCGCCAGCCCGTCGCCGTGGGTGACCTCGATGGCGGCGACGCCGGCCGCGTCGAGGGCGGCCGCGATCGAGGTCACCTGGGCGATCGAGTAACGGTGCCGAACGGCATGCATGCCGTCGCGCAGCGTCACGTCCTGGACGTAGACCCGGGGCCCGCTCATGCCTGTGCCTCCCGTCGCGCCATCCGCTCGGCGACGCGCAGCGCGGCGGACGTCATGATGTCCAGGTTCCCGGCGTACGCGGGCAGATAGTGGGCGGCCCCCTCCACCTCGAGGAAGACCTGCACCACCCAGCAGTCGTGCCCGCCGGGGGCGTCGGTGAGCGCGTCGACCGGTTCCCCCTGCGCTACCCGCCGGAACTGGACCTGCTGTTTGAGCCGGTATCCCGGCACGTACTCCTGGACCCGGGCGACCATCTCGGCGACCGAGGCGGCCACCTCGGCCTGGTCGCAGTCGTCGACCAGGCACAGCACGGTGTCGCGCATGATCAGCGGCGGCTCGGCCGGGTTCAGGACGATGATCGCCTTGCCCCGGGTGGCCCCACCGACCACCTCCAGGCCCCGGGCGGTCGTCTCGGTGAACTCGTCGATGTTGGCCCGGGTGCCCGGCCCCGCCGACCGGGAGGCGATCGAGGCCACGATCTCGGCGTAGCGGACCGGTGTCACCGCGGAGATCGCGGCGACGATGGGAATGGTCGCCTGGCCACCGCAGGTCACCATGTTCACGTTCGGCGACTGCAGATGCTCGTCGAGGTTGACCGTCGGCACCACGTAGGGCCCGATCGCCGCCGGCGTCAGGTCGACGACCTGCTTGCCGTGGCGGCGAAGTACCGCGTCGTGGTGGGCGTGCGCGCCCGCCGAGGTCGCGTCGAAGACGATCTCGATGTCGGCGAAGCCCGGCATCGCGACGAGCCCCTCAACGCCCTGCGCGGTGGTCGGCACGCCGAGCCGCCCGGCGCGGGCCAACCCGTCGGAGGCGGGGTCGATGCCGACCATGGCGCCCATCTCCAGCGTCTCGGAGAGCCGGAGCACCTTGATCATCAGGTCGGTGCCGATGTTTCCGGAGCCGATCACGGCCACCTTCGTCGTGCTGCTCACTGGCCCTCCTCGCCGAACGTCGCGCGCACCGTGCCGAGGCCGCCGATCGTGGCCGCGTACCGCGCCCCCGGGGTCACCGGGACCATCGGGCCGAGCGCCCCGCTGAGCACCAGCTCGCCGCCGCGCAGCGGATCACCCAGGCGCTGGGCGGTGTTGGCGAGCCAGACCACCGCGTTGACCGGATCGCCCAGACAGGCCGCGCCGGCGCCGGCGGAGACCTCCACGCCGTCGCGGTCGAGCCGCATCGGCGCCGCCGGCAGGTCGATCGCGCCCGGCGACACCGGCCTGGTGCCGAGCACGAACAGGCCGCTGGAGGCGTTGTCGGCGACGGTGTCCACGATGGTGATGTCCCAGGCCGCCACCCGGCTGTCCACCACCTCCAGGGCCGGGAGCACGAATTCCGTGGCCCGCAGCACGTCCAGCGCGGTGACGGGACGGTCCGGCAGGTCCACCGCGAGGACGAACGCCACCTCGGCCTCGATCTTCGGCTGGAGCAGCCGCGTCGCCGCGATCGGCTCGTCCTGACCCACCGCCATGCTGTCGAACAACGTGCCGAAGTCGGGCTGGTCGACGCCGAGCTGCCGCTGCACCGCGACCGAGGTCAGGCCGATCTTTCGGCCGACCCGTCGCGCGCCGGCGGCCTGGGCACGTGCGACGTTGAGCCGCTGCACCGCGTAGGCGCCGTCGACGTCACCCGGGGCGAACAGATCCCGCACGGGCGCGCACGGTCGGCCGGTGCGCACCGCCTCGTGCAGGCGCTCAGCGGCCTCCGTGAGCTGCTGCTCGGTCACGTCATGCTCCTGCCGATCGGGGGGCGTTGGCCTGTGTCGGCCACGTCGAAGCTTTGTACCGTACATAGTACGACGGGTCAAGGGTTCACCGTTCGGCACGGTCGAGGAACGCGAGCACCTCTCGGGCGAAGGCCTCGGGACGCTGCTCGGGCAGGGCGACCCCGCCATCGGCCAGCACCACGCTGCGGCAGGCGAGCAGCCGGGACAGGATCGGCACGTCCGGCAGCGAGTAGTGGTCGTCCGCACCGCAGAGCACGAGCGTGCGCGCGCGGACGAGCGGCAGCCGGTCCTCCATCCGGTACTCGTTCACCCGCACGTGCCCCTCCTCGACCCGGTCGGCGACCTCCAACGCGTCGGCCACGAAGCGGGTCAGGAAGCGCTCCTCGCCGGGTGAGTAGAAGCCCCGGCGGCGGGACCACAGCTCGGTCAGGTGGGTGCCGTCGGCACGCGGCTCGACGTGGTCGATCGGCGGCTGGGCCCGGACCCGGCGGCGACGTGCCTCGTCCACGTAGGGCATGCCGCAGAGCACCAGCGCGGAAACCCGCTCGGCGGCCCGCGCGGCGACCTCGACCGCCACCACCGCGCCGGTGTGGTTGCCGACGAGGGTCACGGACGGCAGGTCGAGTGCGTCGAGGAGGGCCTCGACCCCGTCGGCGAAGAGCCCGATCGACCACGGGTCAGCCACCCGCGCCGACTGGCCGAACCCGATGGTGTCCATCGCCATCGCGCGGGTGCGCCGACCCACCAGGGGCAGCACCCCGGCGTACTCGTGCCAGGATCGCGGAGTCTGGTGCAGGAAGAGGACCGGCGGGCCCGCGCCGCACTCGACCAGGTGCACCTGCCCGAGAGCGGTGTCGACATACCGACGGCGGGCGCTCAATCGAACTCCCCCGCCAACAGCGCGCCGTATCCCGGTGGCCGCTCGGTCACGCCGCAGATCCGTAGGCAGTGCCAGAGCAGGGCCTGGTTGCTGGCGATCACCGGTCGGCCGAAGTCCTCCTCGATCGCGGCCAGCACCGGCGCCAGCCGGATTCCGGCGCAGCTGATCAACAGCCCGTCCGCGGCACTGCCGCCCAGACCGGCGGCGAGGTCCCGCCAGACCTGCGGGTCGTGCGTGGCCTGCTCCACCGGGGTCGCACAGGGCAGGCTCGCGACGGAGACGACCTCGAGACCGCGGGCGGTGAGCAGCTCGACCTCGGCCGAGGTCACCTCCTCGACGTACGGGGTGAGCAACGCGATCCGGCCGATCCCGGCGCGTTCGAGCGCGTCCAGCACCGCCTCGATGGTCGTGGTCGAGGGCAGACCGGTGCTCGCGTGGATGCGGGCGTTCACCGACTCCGGGCCGGCGAGCAGCGTGGCCGCGGTGCAGTTCATCGCGACGAGGTCGACCTCGGCGTCGGCCAGCAGCCGGCTGTGCGCCTCCAGGTCGGCCAGGAGCGCATGATCGTCGGCCAGGCTCGAACGACGGAACGGCATCCGCGTGGTCACCAGTTGCACCCCGTCGGGGGCCATCAACTGCAACTCGTAGTCGCAGAGGCCACCGGACGGATAGAGATGTCCGATCCGCGCCGCCGTGCCGAATCCCAGACTCATCCCACCACCTCCGTGTCTCGCCGAAGGCCGTCACCGAACCGGTGTCGACTCGTACAACGTACGGTAGGTTGTCCGGAACGACCAGGGACTGCCGCCCGCAGTTACTTCGCGTGAGCACCTTCATCTTCAGAAAAGGGTGCACGCCCGACGAAAGGCCAACGAGAGGACGACCCGACCTCTCGATCAAGCTGGTGAGAGACCCTGGAAGTCACGATCACGTATCCACCCCTTGACCGGGTGACATCGAACGGTACATAGTACGGCAAGCGTTTGGCCCGCACGGAGCGTGATGTCCTCAGTGATGCAGGCCGCTGAAGTTCCCCGTAGTTGCCGAACCCCGTATCACCGATCCGTCCCGCGGTGTCTCGACCATTTGGGAGTGCCAGATGAAGTGGAAAACCTCTGCCGTGACGGCGACGGTGGCAGTTCTTCTCCTACCTTCCGTGGCGGCCTGCGGGAGCGATGACTCCGCCGCCGCGAACGGCTCCTACCGGGTGGGCCTGTCGGACCCGGTGTCGTCCCAACCGCTCGACCGCGCCTGGGGTCAGGCCACGATCGCGGCGGGCAAGCACGCCGGCATCGACGTGACCGTGCTCGACGCCGCCCTCGACGCCAACAAGCAGGTCTCCGACATCGACCAGTTCGTCGCCCAGCAGATGGACGGCGTGATCGTCTTCCCGCTCGCCCCGAACGCGGTCGACCCCGCCCTCGAACGTGCCCGCACCGCCGGGATCAAGGTGCTGGGCGCCTCCGCGATCATCTCCGAGAACGAGCCGACCGAACCGGTCGCGCCCTACGACGCCGCCTTCAACCAGAACTCCGACGTCGGCGGCGCCCGGCTGCTCGCCGACCATGTGGCCGAGCGGCTCGACGGCAAGGGCCGCGTGCTCGGTATCGGCATCGGCGCTCCCGTTCCCTCGATCAAGTTCATGGTCGAGAACTACGAGAAGTACGTGACCGAGGACCGGCCGGGCATCGAGTGGCTCGGCACCGTCGACAACGCCACCGACGACCAGGCCGGCGGGGAGCGGGCCGCCACCGAGGCGATCGCCCGGTTCCGGGGCGAGATCGACGCGGTGATGGCCTACAACACGGCGAGCGCGATCGGCGCCGCGGTGGCGCTCAAGCGGGCCGGCATCAACGGTGTCGTGATCGTCGGGCAGAACGGCGACCCGGAGGGTGCCCGCGCGGTGCAGCAGGGGCAGATCGACGCGATCGTCGACCTCGTTCCCTGGCGTCAGGGCCTCGTCGGGGTCGAGATCATGCGGCGGCTCCTCGCGGGCGAGACGGTCAAGCCGGTCACCTACCTGCAGCCGGAGCTCTACACCCAGGAGACCATCGGCGAGCGCCTGGACTGGGACGAGGCGATCAGGCAGATCGAAAGTGGCGAGCTGACCTGCGCCAACGGGGGATGCCCGGACCACCTGCGCTGACCGGCCGGCACCGAGCAGGGAGAGCGATGACTACTACCGAGGAGTTGACCTGGCTGGACGCCCACAGCCAGGCGGCCCTGGTCCACGCGGGCCGGCTCACGCCCGGTGACCTGGTGCGGGCGGCGGTCGCGCGGATCGAACGGATGGATCCGACGGTCAACGCCGTGATCCACCGCCGCTTCGCCGCCGCGGTCGCCGAGGCCGACGCCCTGGCCGGGCGCTCGGACCTGCCCTTCCCCGGAGTGCCCATGCTGCTCAAGGACCTCGGCTGCGCGATGGCCGGCGAGCCGGACCAGCAGGGTTCGGTGGTCCTGCGCGACGCCGACCACCGGGCCACCCGGGACGCCCACGCCACCCGCCGGTTGCGGGCCGCCGGTTTCGTCGTACTCGGCCGGACCGCCGTCCCCGAGTTCGGCCTGGCGGGCAGCACGGAGAGTGCCGCGCACGGCGCGACCCGCAACCCGTGGGCCCTCGACCGGGTCGCCGGGGGCTCCTCCGGTGGCGCCGCCGCGGCGGTGGCGGCGGGCATGGTCCCCCTCGCCCAGGGCAGCGACGGCGGCGGGTCGATCCGCAACCCGGCGGCCTACTGCGGGCTGGTCGGGCTCAAGCCCAGCCGGGGCCGGGTCAGTTCCGGCCCGGACACCCCGGACGCCCTGGTCGGTCACGCGACGTTCGGGGTGCTCACCCGGTCGGTGCGCGACACGGCCGCGCTGCTCGACCTGCTCCAGGGCTACGAGCCGGGCGATCCGGCGGTCGCGCCTGCACCGTCGAGCAGCTACACCGAGGCGATCACCCGGCCCGCCGCCGGGCTCACCATCGGGCTCCTCGACGCCGACCGGCTGCCGCCGGAGTTCGTCGAGCCCGCCAACCGCGACGCCGTACGGGAGTGCGGCGAGTTGCTCGGCCAGCTCGGGCACACCGTGCGGACCTCACACCCCGAGGCGCTGTTCGACCCGGACTACCACGAACGGTTCGTGGACGCGTTGAGCCCTGCGGTCAGCCTCCTCGCCGAGCTGATCCCGACGATGGTCGGTCGCCCGGTCGACGACAGCGAGCACGGCCTGATCTCGCGTTTCTGGATCGAGCGGGGGCGGGCCCTCGACGCCACCAGTCACCGGCGGGTGATGGCCTGGATGGACCGGTACCGCGAGCGGATGCTGGCCTGGTGGCGGGAACACGACGTGCTGGTCACGCCGGTGTCGCCGTGGCCGCCACCGCCGCTGGGCTGGTTCGACGGACCGGCCGGGGTCCGGCGGTCCATCGAGTTCCTCCGGTTCGTTCCCCAGTTCAACAGCACCGGCCAGCCCGCCGTGGCGGTGCCGCTGTTCGAACGCGACGGCCTGCCACTCGGCGTGCAACTCGTCGCCGACTACGGCCGCGAGGACCTGCTGCTCCAGCTCGCCGCGCAGTTGGAGGACGCCCGCCCGTGGGCCGGTCGGCATCCGGTCGGGCTGGCTAGCACGGCGGCCCGGCCCGGAGCGGGGGTACGGGAATGAGCGCTCCGCTGCTGCAACTGACCGGAATCCACAAGAGGTTCGGCCCGGTGGCCGCGCTCTCCGGGGTGGATTTCGAGGTGCGCCCGGGTGAGGTGCACGGGCTGGTCGGGGAGAACGGTTCGGGCAAGTCGACCCTGATGAAGATCGCCTACGGTGAGCTGCAACCCTCCGCCGGGGAGATCCGCGTCGACGGTGAGACGGTCACCCTGCGTACCCCGCAGGACGCCGCCCGGCACGGCGTCGTGGCGGTCGCGCAGGAGGTTCCGCTGGTCGACAGCCTCAGCGTCGGCGAGAACATCGTCCTCGGACGGTGGCCCCGGGCCGGCACGGTCGTCAGCCGGCGACGGATGCGGGAGCAGGCCGCACAGGTCCTCGACCAGCTCCAGTCGACCCTCGATCCCGAGACACCGGTGTCGGCGCTGGCCCCCAACGACCGTCAGGTGGTGGCCATCGCCCGCGCGTTGGCCACCCAGGCCAGGGTGATCGTGCTGGACGAACCGACCAGCTCGCTGACCGAGGACCGGGCCAAGGCCCTGTTCGACATCGTGCGACGCCTGCGGGACCAGGGCCTGGGGCTGATCTTCATCTCGCAGCGGCTCCCCGACCTGAGTCAGGTCGCGGACCGGATCACCGCGCTGCGCGACGGACAGGTGGTCGGCACGCTGCCCGTGGCGGAGGCGACCGAGGACCGGATCACCCGACTGATCGTCGGGCGTTCCCTGGACGACTACTTCCACCGTTCCCGTCGGCGCAGTCCGGGGGAACCGGTTCTGGAGGTCTCCGGACTCGCGGCGGGTGGCCGGGCCGAGACCGTGTCCTTCACCGTCCGGGCCGGCGAGGTGCTCGGGCTGGCCGGGCTGGTGGGTTCCGGGCGTACGGAGGTGTTGCGCGCGGTGTTCGGTGCCGACCGGCCCACCGAGGGCCGGATCCAGGTCAACGGCCGGCAACTGCGCGCCGGTTCGCCCAGAGCGGCGATCCGTTCCGGCGTCGCCTTCGTCACCGGCGACCGCAAGGGCGAGGGCCTGGTGTTGAGCCGCAGCGTGGCGCAGAACATCACCCTCGCCCGGGGGCGGCTCTCGCTGCGGCCGATCTCCGGGCGCGGCGAGGCCGCCACGGTCACGAAGCTGATCGAGCGGATGCGGATCCGGCCACCGGACCCCGACCGGCTGGCCGGCGAGCTCTCCGGCGGCAACCAGCAGAAGGTGGTGTTCGCCAAGTGGATCGCGCTGGGCCCCCGGCTTCTGCTGCTGGACGAGCCCACGCGGGGCATCGACGTGGGTGCCAAGTCGGAAATCTACGGCCTGATCGACGAATTGGCCGCCGCCGGGGTGGCGGTGGTGCTCAGCAGTTCTGAGAACTCCGAACTGATCGGTGTCTGCGACCGGGTGCTGGTGCTTTTCGACGGGCGCGTCGTGGCCGAGCGCGAGTGCGACGGACTGGAAGAGGTGGAGGTGGCCCACTATGCGGCCGGTGGACATGAGCAGTGACACTGCGATCGCGGCGCAACCGGCCGGCCGGGCCGTCGTGGGCCACGTCTACCAGAGCGTCAAGGGGTACGGGGGCGCCCTCGGTGGCCTGCTGATCCTGCTCGTCTATCTGATCAGCACCCAACCGTTCTTCCTGACGAAGGCGAACATCCTCAACGTCCTGGCGACCAACAGTCCCTTGATGCTGGTGGCGGTCGGGCTCACCTTCGTCATCCTCAGCGCGGGCTTCGACCTGTCGGTCGGGTCGGTGATGGCCGCGACCGGGGTCACGGTCTACTTCGTGTTGGATGCCGGGGCACCGGCGCCGGTGGCGCTCGTCGCCGGGCTCGCGACCGGGGCGCTGCTCGGCGCCGGGCTCAACGGCCTGCTCATCGGGGGTTTCCGCCTCAACTTCTTCGTGGTGACCCTCGGCACGATGACGTTGATCAGCGGGCTCGTCCAGGTCTCCACCAACGGCAGTACGTACTCGATCGACTCCCCCGGCATCTTCTACGCCATCGGCAACGGAAGTGTCCTCGGCGTACCGGCGCCGATCTGGATCGCCCTGGGCGCGGTGCTGCTGGCCGGCGCCGTGCTGCGCTTCACCCCGTTCGGCCGGGCCGTCTACGCCGTCGGCGGTAACCGCGAGGCCGCCAGACTCGCCGGCATCAACGTCACGGCGGTGCTGATCTCCGTCTACACCATCGCGTCACTGACCGCGGCGCTGGCCGGCCTGGTGATGGCGAGCCGCCTCTCGGCTGCCTCACCTACCGCGGGTTCCACCATCGCCCTGACCGCCGGCGCGGCCGTCCTGCTCGGCGGAACGAGCTTCTTCGGCGGTATCGGCGGTATCAGCGGCACGGTGGTCGGGGTGCTGCTGATCGCGGTCCTGCAGAACGGACTCGGTCTCATGGGAGTCTCCTCGTTCTGGCAGGGCGTGGTGACCGGCACGGTCCTCATCGCAGCCGTGGCACTCGACCGGCTGCAGAGCCGGGGGCGAGCCTGACACCGCCGCACGCCCTGGCACCGTAGCCCGCACCACCGGTTCTCCACACCAGCGGCGCTGGCGGGTGAGTTCCCACCCGCCAGCCCAGCACCAGAAGAGCTGTCCGCCCGTGCGCGTCGTCGGGTCGGCGCACGGGCGCGGGATGCGTCGGAGGCCGTGCGGTGCGTACAGTTCCTGGTCGGACGTGGGGGTGTGCCGGATAGCTCCGGCGCAGGGAACGGGACGAGACAGCGAGAGCATGACAGCGGACAAAAATACGGAGAACGGTCATTACCGCATTGACCCGACCCGGCTGGAGACCTGTCTCAGCGTCTTCGAGGCGTTGGAGGACCTGCCTCCCGACCACCCCGACGTGGTGCGGGTGCAGCGGGCCACCGCGAAGCTCTACAAAACGATCAAGCAGCGGCGACGCGAGGAACGGCGGGATGCCATCGCGGCGGCCGACCGCGCGGTGACGGCGGCCACCGCCACCGGTGCCCCGGGCCGGATCGACGACGAGACCCAGGGCAACCTGCTCGCCTCCCCGACCGTGGGCGCCACGGCCGGCGTCCTGCACAAGCCGCGCGGCTGCTACATCTGCAAGCAGCGCTACCGCGACGTGGACGCCTTCTACCATCAGCTCTGCCCGCCCTGCGCCACCCTGAACCGGGAGCGCCGGGACGCCCGCACCGACCTGACCGGCCGGCGCGCGCTGCTCACCGGCGGCCGGGCGAAGATCGGCATGTACATTGCGCTGCGGCTGCTGCGCGACGGCGCGCACACCACGGTGACCACACGGTTTCCCCACGACGCGGTCCGCCGATTCGCCGCGATGCCCGACAGCGCGGAGTGGCTTCACCGCCTGCGGATCGTCGGGATCGATCTGCGCGACCCCGCCCAGGTGATCGCCCTCGCCGACTCGGTCAGCGATCAGGGACCACTCGACATTCTGATCAACAATGCGGCGCAGACCGTCCGCCGCACGCCTGCCGCGTACGCGCACCTGGTCGCCGCAGAGGCGGCGGCCCTGCCGGACGGCCCGCTACCGGAAATGATCACGTTCGCCAAGCCGGCCGGCCGGGGCGACCCGGCGGGCAGCCTGGTCGCCCCAGCGCACTCTCCCACCATCACCCCGCACGCGCTCACCGCGCTGGCGCTGACCAGCGGTTCCGCCTCGCCGGACCGGATCGCGACAGCCAGCGCCATCGACGCCGGCGGTCTGGTGCCGGACCTCGACCCGGTCAACAGTTGGGTGCAGCGGGTGCACGAGGTGAACCCGGTCGAGTTGCTCGAAGTGCAGCTGTGCAACGTGACCGCACCGTTCGTGCTGGTCAGCCGTCTGCGACCGGCGATGGCCGCAGCGGCCGCCCGCCGCAAGTACGTGGTGAACGTGTCGGCGATGGAGGGCCAGTTCGGCCGTGGCTACAAGGGGCCGGGGCACCCGCACACCAACATGGCCAAGGCTGCGCTGAACATGCTGACCCGCACCAGCGCCCAGGAGATGCTGACCGACGGCATCCTCATGACCAGCGTCGACACCGGCTGGATCACCGACGAGCGGCCGCACCCGACGAAGATGCGGCTGGCGGAGGACGGCTTCCACGCCCCGCTGGACCTGGTCGACGGCGCGGCCCGGGTCTACGACCCGATCGTCCGCGGCGAACAGGGCGAAGACCTGTACGGCTGCTTCCTCAAGGACTACGCACCCTGCGCCTGGTGATCGGCTGCCACCGGAGGTCGGCTCACGGGCCCTGTCACCCGCCGCCGGCAGCGGTGTTCCACGGTGTCGGTCAGCGGGTCTTCTTCGTTGCGCGTTTGCGGGGTGGGGTCAACAGGTCGGCGACCGCAGCGATGGCGGACGGCACCAGGCGGTAGTACGCCCAGACGCCGCGCTTGTCCCGTTCGAGCAGGCCTGCCTCGGTGAGGATCCGCAGGTGGTGGCTGACGGTCGGCTGGGAGAGTCCGAGAGGCTCGGTGAGGTCACTGACCGACGCCTCTCCCTCCGGAGCCGACTGGATCAGGCTGAGCAGTCGCAGCCGGGCCGGGTCGGCGAACGCCTTCAGCACCCCCGCGAGCCGTTCGGCATCGGCACGCTCGATCGGCTCGCCGGCGAGGGGCGAGATGGCAGGCGTCGTAGTCTTCACAGTTCCCACGTCTTGCATCGTTGCAGCAAAACCCATCAATCCGCTGGTGAACGAGGGCAGGATCACCCGGAGATCGGGTGAGCCCACGCCCGGAGCCGTCGGATCGGGCAGGCGGCGCGGGCCGCGCCGGACAGGTGCCCGACGCGGCCCGGAGATCGGTGTCGACCGCTGCCGGTCGACGCCGGGGGTCAGCAGGCCAGGGTGGAGATCGGTACGCCCGTCAGGCCGTCACCGCGGACGAAGCCGGTGACGCCGGTGCTGTTGTTCCTGACGTAGTACCAGCCCCACCCGTCGTCGCCCACCGCGCCGCAGCGCAGGGTCGCGCTCTGGCCCGCGTAGCCCAGGCCCAGCACGGTGCAGGTCGTCGACGGACCGGTCCGCAGGCGGATACCGGCACCCGAGAAGCCGACGCTGTACGGTTCGTTGGCGCCGGGCAGCCAACCACAACGTGGCGCCATCGCCGTGGTCGATTCGGTCGAGGTCTGCGGGGCGGTTTGCGCGATCGCCGGGCCGGCGGCCACGACCGGCAGGCCGAGGGCCACGGCGCACGCGGTCAGGCGTGCGACGGTGGTGAGTTTCATCTGCCACTCCCTGTCTCGTAGTCGTCCCCGCCCATGCGGCATTGCCCGGAGCAGCGAGAACGGCGGCAAAATATCGATCTACTTCACTCTAGGGCGCGCATCGAAGTCGATCACAGTCATTTGTTTGGCGGCGGCCTCAGCCCGTACTCGGAGTTCTCGGTCACCAGCGGCGGACATGGCACGATGGCCGTGTCCTGCGCCGCCGGTGGCCGGGCATGACGCGGATGGAGTCGGGATGTCAGAACTGACCGGCACGCCGGTGCCAGGATTGACGAAACTGTGGACGCACGATCCGGTCACCGCCGGCGGGTACCGGCTGGTCGGCCGGCTGGGCGCGGGTGGGCAGGGGGTCGTCTTTCTCGGCGAGGACCACGACGGCGACCGGGTCGCGGTCAAGATGATCAACGCCGATCTGAGTGATCCACGGGCCCGCTCGCAGTTTGTGAAGGAGATCGCCGCCGCCCGCCGGGTCGCTCCGTTCTGCACCGCGCAGGTGCTCTTCGCCGAGGTGGACGGCGAGCAGCCCTATGTGGTCAGCGAGTTCATCGAGGGTCCGACCCTGCACCGACAGGTCCGCGAGCACGGCCCGGTGACCGGCAACGCCCTCCACCGGCTCGCGGTCGGCACTGTCACCGCGCTCGCCGCGATCCATGGCGCCGGCGTGGTGCACTGCGATCTGAAGCCGGACAATGTCGTACTCGGCAAGGACGGCCCTCGGGTGATCGACTTCGGCATCGCACGCGCGTTGGGAGTCACCGAGACGGCGTCCAGCCGGGTCATGGGGACCACCGCCTACATGGCGCCGGAGCGGTTCCGCAACGACGCGGTCGGTCCGCCCTGCGACGTCTTCGCCTGGGCGGCCACGATCGCCTTCGCTGCCGGCGGTCAGCCGCCTTTCGGCAATGACTCGCTCTTCGCCGTGATGCACCGGGTGCTGCACGATCCGCCCGAGCTGCCCGCGTTGCCTGCCGCACTGGACGAGCTGATCCGGGAGTGCCTGGCCAAGGATCCGGCGGATCGCCCGGGTGCCGAAGGTGTACTGGTACGGCTGCTCCGACAGGACGCCACGCTCACCACGCCGCTACGTCGGGAGAACCTGCTCGAAGTCGGCAACGAGACAGCGGGTGCGCCGACACCGAACCACCCGCTCCCCCAGATCACACCGACGGCACCGCAGCCGCACCCGACGCTGCCGCAGACTCCGGCCCAGCCGACGGTGCCGACCCAGGCCCGGCCGACCAGGGTGGAACACGTGCCCGTGACGGAGCCCGCCGTCGACGCCGGTCATGACGGCGCGCTGCGGCGACTGCGTCGAGAGTCCGTGGACGCCTGGGGCATCTCGACCGCACTCTTCCTCGGTTTCGCAGGCGCCGCCGCCGGCTACATCGCGTCGAGCGCGATCGGCCCGGCCGCCGCCGTCGGAGCGGTCACCTTCGTCGTGGTCTACCTGGTTCGGCTACTCGTCGCGACGGCGTTCGGAGGAGGGTCCGACCACGGATGACTCGGTACGGTGGAGGGCTGAGGCGCCGGCTGGCGCCGGATCGATAGGTTGACTGCCACCAGCCGCCCGCCGAGGAGGACCTCCCGATGACCCCATCCGCTCCGCGTACCCGGCAGTGGTTGCCCTACACCGCCGCCGTCACCGCCGGGCTGGTGGTCATCGTCGGGGCGTTCGCCTTCGTCCAACAGCGCGAAGCGGGCAGCGAGGGGCCCCGCACCGACTGCGCCATCGCCCTCCAGGTCAACTCCTCCACGGAGAAGGCGGAGCTGCTGGTCGAACTGGCCGAGCGCTACAACCGCAGCACCCGGTCGATCGACGGCGGCGGCTGCGCCCAGGTGCACGTCAGCGCGTTGAACTCGGGCAAGGCCACCGAGGCGCTGGCCACCGGATGGACTGACACCGGCCTGCCGCGACCACAGGTCTGGCTACCGACGTCGAGCCTGTGGACGGGTCAGCTACGGCTGCTCGACATGGCCGCTGGGCGGGCGCCGCAGACGCCGGACCGGTACTCGTCGATCGCCAACAGCCCGCTGGTGATCGCGATGCCGCAGCCGAAGGCCGAGCTGGTACGCCAGCGCGGGCCGCTGGGTTGGGGGGAGATCCTGGGCCTGTCCGGGCGGGATGGGTGGGCGGGCTTCGGCAAGCCGGAATGGGGCCGGTTCACGTTCGGCAAGGACAATCCGAACCTGTCCACCTCCGGGCTGGCGGCGACCATCGCCACCTACTACGCGGCGGTGCAACGGGCCAGTGACCTGACCCGGTCCGACCTGGCCAAACCTGCGGTCACCCAGTTCGTGCGCCGGATCGAGGCCAACGTGGCGCACTACAGCGACGACTCGGTGGACCTGCTGCGCAGCCTCGCCGAGGCGGACCTGGCGGGCCGTACGGACGACATGAGTGCCATCGTCCTGCAGGAGGAACTGGTGGACCTCTACAACACGGGTGCGTTGAGCCCCCGGCAGGAGGGGCAGGAGCGGGGCCGCCGGCCGAACGTCCCCCTGGTCGCCGTCCACCCCAAGGAGGGCACGTTCAACCTGGACCACCCGTTCGTGGTGCTGCCCTCCGCCGATGAGCGGCAGCGCGCGGCAGCGGCCGACTTCCAGGCCTTCCTGACCGAGGACGCCCAGCAGGAGAGCTTCACCCGCCTGGGTTTCCGGGACCACGAACGCCGCGCGTCGGCGGAGCTGCTGGCCAGCGTCGGTGACGAGCCCGCCGGCGGGCTGACCTACTTCGAGCCCCCGGACCCGCAGGTGGTCGCTGCGATGTTGGACGGTTGGCGCACCCTCCGTAAGAAGGCCAACATCCTGATCGCCCTGGACACGTCAGGGTCGATGCAGGCGATGATCGGCACCCGTACCCGTTTCCAGGTCGCCTCGACGGCGGCGGGCAAGGGCCTCGCGTTGCTCAACTCCGAGGACCGGGTGGGGCTCTGGTCCTTCTCCTCGGAGACCTCGAAGCGACCGAAGAGTCCCTACCGTGAGGAGGTTCCTCTCGACGCGTTCGACCAGAAGCGGATCACTCGCAAGATCGAGGGCCTGCACGTCGAGGGTGGCACCGCGCTCTACGCGACGGTCCGGGCCGCACATCGGGAGCTACTCGACCGGTACGACCCGCAGCGGATCAACGCGATCGTCGTGCTGACCGACGGCAAGAACGAGTACACCAAGGACAACGACCTGGCCCGCCTGCTCGACGAGGTCGCCCTGGACCCGCAGCGTCCGGTGAAGGTGTTCTGCATCGCCTTCGACCGGGAGTCGGACTTCGCCACCCTGGACAAGATCGCCAAAGCGTCGTCGGGTAAGGCCTACGACGCCACCGATCCCGCCATGATCGACGAGGCGTTCGTGAAGCTGGTCAGCAGCTTCTGACGCACCCCCTGGCCGGCATGGGCCGGAACCGCTGTTACGAGATGTGCGGGGGAAGCGCAACGGTTTCGCCCGCCACATCGATCGTGACCTTGCCGCGGAGTGCGTACGACCGCCTGTTCTCCAGTAGTTCATGAGCCTCGCCCATGCGAGCGAGCGGAAGAGTCGCGCCGATGACCGGCTTGACGAGACTGCGTTCGACCAGCGTGGTGAGCGCGTCCAGCTTGCCTCGGTTCTGTTGTGTGAAGACGAAGTGATAGGCGGCGTTCTTGCCCCACGCCTCGATGAGGTTCTGCGGCTGCGCGATGTCGACGATGCTGACGACGCGCCCGAAGTCGGCAAGCGTCAGCGGGCTTCGTGTGAGCGTGTCGCCGCCGATCGTGTCGAAGACGACGTTGACGCCCTCGCCTCGCGTCAACTCGGCTACGGCGTCGACGTAGTCCGTCGACGTGTAGTCGATCGCCGCATCGGCTCCGAGAGAGCGGACGAACTCGTGGTCGCTGTCTTTCGCGGTGGTGATCACTCGTGCGCCGATCGCCTTCGCGACCTGGATCGCGATCGTGCCGACGCCACCCGCACCCGCATGGATGAGGATAGTCTCTCCCACGGTGAGCTGAGCTCGCGTCACCAGGGCCTCCCAGACCGTGCCGCCGACGAGGGTCAGACTCGCCGCCTCCAGGTGTGTGAGGTTTTCCGGCTTCCGGCCGACGAGGTCGACGTCGGTGACGTGCTGCTCGGCGTAGGAGCCGGGGCCGCCGAAGATCTGGGGGGTGTAGTACACCGCATCGCCGACGCGGAACTCGGTCACGTGGGACCCGACCTCCTCGACCACGCCGGAGATGTCGTGCCCGATGATCGCCGGCAACGGCACGTGATCCGCGTAGTCGCCACGACGGATCTGATAGTCGAGTGGGTTGACGGCGGTCGCATGGACGCGTACCCGCACCTGGCGGGATTCGACTCGCGGCACGGAGACGTCGCGCAATTCGAAAGCATCGGCCCCTCCGAAACGGGCGAGCACGACGGCCTTCATCAGGTCGGTCATATCGACGCTCCTCCTGGTGGTTCTGGGCGTGCGATGCGCCGGGACGGGCGGTTCTTCCTCAGTGTCGCGCGCACGATCCGCACGCTCCAGTGGCGATAGGGCAAGCATCCGCGAGGGCGGTGACAGGCCTGTCGCACGGCGCACGGGCAAGCTCCTTTCGCGGGCAAGTCGATCGCCGCCCGCGAACCGATCGTCGCGTTCCGGCTCACCGCATCAGGTCGAAGAGGGTGCCGGTGGCGCGGGTGCGTCGGATCTGCGGCAGCCGGCCAGGAGGCGGGCGACCATCTGCTTGGCGTCACCCCTGTCGTAGTCCGGCCCGAGGATGCACAGGTTGCCGATGCCTCGCAGCAGCGTGTACGCGGTGATGTGCCGGTCGATCTCCCCGGCCTCCTGGCTCGCCGCCAGCAGCGTCTCGCACGCGGGCACAAGCTCGTCGAGCACCAGGGCGTGGAGCTTGGCCAGGCTCGGGTCGTTCGAGCCCAGGGCAACGCTGAGACCATGCTTGGTCACCAGAAAGTCGACGAAGGCCGTGATCCACCGATCCAGAGCGTCCACGGCCGGGATCGGCTGCTGCCGCAGGTGCGCGGCCAGGGCGGTGCAGTCGTCGACCTGGTGGCGATAGACGGCACTCACCAGATCCGCCCTCGTCGGAAAGTGCCGGTACACCGTTCCCACTCCCACACCTGCGCGACCGGCGATGTCGCGGACGGGGGCCTGCACACCCTGCTCGACGAACGCTGCGGCCGCCGCCGTCAGCACCGCCTCGCGGCTGCGACGTGCACCTGCCTGGCGCACACCGATTGTGTCGGACACCGCACCCCCTTGTTGGCGGAACAATGTTCCGCTAACTTTGCGGAACGACGTTCCGTCAAACCTAGCAAACCCACGACCCGCATTGGAGGCACTCATGTCTGCTATGCCGCTTAACCGCCAGATCGTCTCGGTCAAGCCACTCACCGTGCCCACCACCGGCCGCAGCATCCCGCTTCAGGTCAAGGTCACCGCGCCCATCGAGGGCGACACGTTGCCCGTCATCGTCTTCTCCCACGGCAATGCCTGGTCGATGGACGGGTACGAGCCACTCATCGAACGGTGGTCGGCCGCCGGGTTCATCGTCGTGCAGCCCACCCACCTGGACTCCCGCCGCAACCGCATCGGCTTCGACGACCCCCGCTTCGCCGGCATCTGGCGCGTGCGAATCGCGGACCTGCACGCCATCCTGAACCACCTCGGCGACATCTTCGACCAGGTTGGCGGCCTGCCCGCCCGAGCGGACCACACGCGCATCGCGATCGTCGGGCACTCCTGGGGCGCACAGACCGCCGGAGCGCTGCTAGGTGCCCGCGTCCTGGACGCCGCCGGCACGCCGGGTGAGGACTACTCCCACCCTGCGGTCAAGGCCGGCGCGCTCATCGCCGCGACCGGCACCGGCGACAGCCTGACCCCGTTCGCCGTGGCGCACCTACCGTTCATGCGCCCCGGCTACGCCACGATGACGACCCCGGCCCTTGTGGTCGCCGGGGGCAAGGACCAGTCCGCCATGTCCACCCGCGGCCCCGACTGGTTCACCGACGCCTACCACCTCAGCCCGGCACCGAAGCGGCTGCTCAGTATCTCCGACGGCGAGCACACCCTGGGCGGGGTCGCCGGAGAGGCCGTCAAGGAGACCACCGACGAAGACCCCGCCCGTGTCGCACTCGTCGCGGACGCGGTCTCCGCCTACCTGCTCGACGTCCTCGGTCTGGACTCGACGTCCTGGCAGGCATGGGAGAAGCAGGCCGCTGACAGTTCCGGCACGTTCACCATCGACACCAAGTAGGTGCGCCCTCATGTGAACGACCGCTCGCGGCCTCGATGATCCGCCACAACACCGCCCGGTGGCGTGCAGTGCCGACGCCCTGCCGCCGCCTCTCAGGGCGACAGCGGTGGGCGGAGGCCGTCGAAAGTCACCGCCAGTACGCGGCTCTCTACTGCGGAATCCTGGCTGACGTACCCGATCGCGTGGGCGGCACCGGCTATCAGCGCGATGAGCGTTCGCACGTCGATGTCGACGCGGACTCTGGCTGCCTGCTGGGCGCGACCGAGCAGTTCACCGATCGACTGCTGAAGGTCTCGGGTGGCCTCGGCCACGGCGCCCCCGTCGGCGTGCAGGTCCACGCCTGCGTCCGCCAGGGCGTCCGCGAACGTGTGTTTGATGGTCGACTGGCGCACCGCCTCGGTGAGGAACGCGAAGAACGCCGCACCGGGGTCGTCCGCCCCGGCCAACGACCGGGCCTGCTCGGCGAGCGCATCCAGGCGGCCGACGAACACCGCCTCGACCAGAGCCTCCTTGGTCGGAAAGTGCCGGAAGACCGTGCCGATCGCCACCTCGGCCCGCTGGGCGATCTCCTCGGTCGACGCGGTCGGTCCCTTCACGGCGAAGACCGCGTCGGCGGCGTCGAGGATTCGGGTCCGATTGCGCCGCGCGTCGGCGCGTAACGGCCGGCCGCCCTGCGTGTCTCTGCCGCTGGCCGCAGGGGCAGCTGGGCTCACGACGGTCGCTCCTTCCCGCATCCGCCTTGCTGTTCGACCTCAGGATACTGCCGGCGACGGACGACTCCGTTGACAAGGTGAGTGGCGACTCATAATATCCGAAACGGAGTCAGGGCTCACTTTATTTGCCTCGTCTCGCAAGCTCCCTGCCCGTCCGACCACCCGACTGGAGCAGCACCATGAAGATCATTCTGATGACCGGAGGCACGTCCGGCCTCGGTGCGTACGCCCTGGGCCAGCTGACGAAGTCCACCGGCACCAGGCTGTTGCTCGGCGCGCGGGGCGCCGGGCCGGCGGACGTCGAGACGTACCCGCTGGACCTGGCCCGGCTCGACAGCGTCCGCTCCTTCGCCGCCGCGGTGCGGGACCGGCTCGGGTCGACGGAAGTCGACGCGCTCGTGCTCAACGCGGGTGTCAGCCTGACCTCCGGCGACGAGCGCACGGTAGACGGCTTCGAGACGACCTTCGCCGTCAACCACCTCGCCCACTACCTCCTGCTACGGCTACTGCTGCCCCAGCTCGCATCTGGTGCCGTTGTCGCGCTGACCACCAGCGGCACGCACGACCCGACTGTCAGGACCATGCTGAGCAGTACCCCGCCCCACCACGCCGACGCCCGGCTGCTGGCCAACCCGGAACGGGATCCACAACGAGGCGTAGGCCCGCGCGGCGGGCGGCCGGGCCTACGCCTCGTCCAAGCTCTGCAACATCCTCACCGTCCGGGGCCTCGCCGCCCAGCCGGAGGCGTCACGGCTGCGGATCGTCGCGTTCGACCCGGGCCCGACGCCGGGTACGGGCCTCCTGCGCAACACCCCGCCCCCGGTCCGCCTCATCTGGCGCTTCGGCACCCCGTTGCGGGCACTGATGCCCCGATTCAACACCGTCGCGGCGGCCGGCGGCGCGCTGGCCGACATCGCCTCGGGCCGCACGGTGCCGCCCGTCGGCGCCTACTACGCACGGCTCGTGCGAGGGCAGCTCACCTGGACCTCCCCATCCGAGCTGGCCCGCCGCGACGACGTACGGGATCGCCTGTGGCGAGACAGCGCCGAACTGGTCGGGCTGCCGGTCACCTTGTAGAGCAGGCCAACCGGCCCCCTCGTCACCGCCGAATGCGAGACAGAGCCGTGGGCGAGACAAGCCCGCCCGACATAATGGCCGGGTGCAGCATGTGCACCTGCGGGTCGACGTCGCCGCCCGCAGGTGAACTGGCGGGCCGCGGCCTGTCGACGGGCGTGCGCGGGCGAGTGACGTTCGCCGCGATGCCGACTGACCGTTGGTGCGCGGGGGGCCGAGTGGATAGCTTCGAGCCCTCAGGGTGGGCGACGGGCGGAGGCTGGATGACGCATGGCAACGCTGAGTATCGCTACGCGAACACGGCGATACTGTCGGTTACGGCTTTGGAGGCGCCGGTCATCGTCACCTCTGATCAGTTCGACGAGCAGCTGAGCGAGACCTTCCGGCGGCTGAGACTGCGCCCAGGGATGCTTCAGCGGATCGCCGGAGTTCAGGAACGACGGTGGTGGCCGGAGGGCTTCGGATTCGCCGAGGCGGCGGCGACGGCCGGCGCCAAGGCACTGTCGGAAGCCGGTGTCGACGCGCGTGACGTCGGCCTGTTGATCAACACGTCGGTGTCCCGCGCGCATCTGGAGCCCTCGACCGCGGTCGCGATCCACCACGCTCTGGACCTGCCGCCGTCGGCCTTGAACTTCGACATCGCCAACGCCTGCCTCGGATTCGTCAACGGGATCCAGGTCGCGGCCAACATGATCGACGCCGGGCAGATCCGGTACGCGCTGATCGTGGCGGGCGAAAGCTCCCGCGAGGCCCAGCAGGTGACCATCGAGCGGTTACGTCGATCCGACTCCACCCGCGACGACGTCCGGGAGCAGTTCGCCACGTTGACCCTCGGCTCCGGCGCGGCCGCGATGGTGTTGGGCGCCGCCGGCAGCCATCACCAGGAGCATCGGCTGATCGGCGGTGTGAGCAGGGCGGCCACCCAGCATCACGAGCTGTGCGTCGGGGACAACACGCGGATGCGTACCGATGCGAAGGGTCTCCTCGACGCGGGTGTGGAGCTCGCGGAGGCAACCTGGGCGGATGCGCGGTCGTGGGGTTGGCAGGACATGGACCTCTACGTCATGCATCAGGTCTCGGCGGCCCACACGCGTGGCGTCGTCAGGCGGCTCGGCCTCGACCCTCGGCGGGTCCCGGCGACGTTCCCGCTGTGGGGCAACGTCGGCCCGGCATCGCTACCGATGACCTTGGCCCACCACGCGGGATCACTCCACTCCGGTGACCGGGTGCTGTGCATGGGGGTCGGCTCGGGCCTGAACACGTGCGCCCTGGAGATCGTGTGGTGAGCAACCGGCAGGAAGGGCCGCCGCTCGGTTTGCCCGGTCTGGACAGTGCCTGGTCCCGGTGGGTCACGGCAACGGACAGTCAGGGCGTGCAGCGCACCTGGCATGTCCTGGACACCGCCGCTGCCGACTCGGACAGCGCGATCCAACCCGTGGGAACGCTGCTGTGCGTGCACGGCAATCCCACCTGGTCGTACCTGTGGCGGCACCTGCTGGCCCGGTTCCGACGGGCTGACGCTCCGCGCTGGCGGGTGGTCGCCGTGGACCACCTGGACATGGGGTTCTCGGAGCGGACTGGCACCGTACGCGGGCTGGCGCAGCGGATCGACGACCTCACCACGGTCACCGACGCGCTCGGTATCACCGGGCCGGTCGTCACCGTCGGGCACGACTGGGGTGGGTCCATCTCGTTGGGTTGGGCGCTGCGTCACCGGGATCAGCTACGTGGTGTCGTGCTGACCAACACCGCGGTGCACCAGCCGAGTGGGTCGCCGGCGCCCGCCCTGATTCGCCTGGCCCGGCTGCCCGGCGTGTTGCCGGCGGTGACCGTGCGGACGCAGACGTTCCTGCAGGCCACCCTCGCATTGGCGAACCCGTGGCTGCCGGAGCCTGTCCGAGCGGGCTATCTCGCTCCGTACCGCGGTGTGGAGCGACGTGCGGCGATCGGCGGCTTCGTCGCGGACATCCCGCTCGGGCCTGAACATCCGAGCTGGCAGGCGCTGCAAGAGGTCGCGCAGCGTCTGGACACGCTGGCGGGGATACCGGCGCTGCTGCTGTGGGGGCCACGCGACCCGGTCTTCGGCGAGGTGCACCTGCGTGACCTGCGAAGCCGGCTGCCGCATGCCCAGTTGCACCGGTTCGAAGGAGCGGGTCACCTGCTCGCCGAGGACGCTGACGTCGCCGGTGCGGTCGCCCAGTGGCTGGTCGACCTGGACCACCGGCCCGCCGAGCCGAACGCGTCGCCGGAACCGGCGGTGCCGTGGCGTCCACTGTGGGCGGCGTTGGCGGAGCGTGCCGAGGACCGGTCGGTCGCTCTGGTGGAGCTGGCGAAGAACGGTCGGCAGATCAGCTGGTCGTTGTTGTGGCGACGCATTCGGGAGATCGGGGCCGGGTTGTCGGCCTCCGGCGTGCGTCGCGGCGATCGGGTGGCACTGCTCGTACCGCCCGGCGCCGATCTGACCGCCGCCGTCTACGCGTGCCTTCGCATCGGTGCGGTGATCGTGGTAGCCGATCCCGGGCTGGGACTGGGCGGCATGAGCCGGGCGCTGCGCAGCGCCGACCCCGCGCACCTCGTCGCCGTCGGCCCCGGGCTCGCCCTCGCC
>NZ_SISL01000260.1:0-8291 GCF_004307965.1 Verrucosispora sp. SN26_14.1
CCGCCCGGCCGACGCGCTGACCGCCGCCGAGACCGCCGTGGCAGCCGCGCCGGGACAGCTCGCCCCACTCGTCGTGCGGGGCCTGGCCCTGGGCGACCTGGAACGGTACGCAGACGCCGCGCGTACCGCCGACGAGATCCTGGCGTTGGGGCCGGAGGACGCGTACGCGCAGCGCAGCGCGGCGGCGATCCTGGCCGGCTCCCGCAACGGACAGCCGGCGCTGAACGCGGCCTGGCACGGGGTGGAGCTGGCGCCCGAGGAGCCGCAGGCACATCTGGTGCTCGGCCTGGTGGCGGCCAACATGCAGATGTACGACCTGGCCGAGCGCGCGTACCGGGAGGCGCTGCGGCTGGACCCACGGCTGGCCGAGGTGAGCGAGGACGTCGGTGTGCTGCGGTTGGAGCAGCGCCGGTGGAGCGCGACGCTGGAACAGCTCGCGGAGGCGGCGGTGGCCAGCCTGCCGTCGAACGACCCGAACCGCCGCGACGGTACGCGAACCGACCCGAACCGGACGGACACCGTCCCGGACGACCTGAGCGGTCTCGACCAGTCCCGGAACGACCCGGAGACCCCGGACGGGCGGAAACCGGGCCAGAGTGGGCCTGGCGGGCCGACGGCGGGTCAGACCGGCCTGAGTTGGCCCACCGGCGGGCTGAGCTGGCCCACGGCGGGTCAGGGCGGGACAGGTCGGCCGGACCCCGTCACCGGCCAGCCGGACGGCCTGAGCGGGCCTGGCGGGGGTCAGGGTGGACCGGGGCAGGGTGGCGCGAATCAGGCCGGGGAGGGCGTCGGTCGGTCCGCCGACGGGCGGGACGAGCCGCCGACGTGGCCGTCCGAGAGCGGGTCGGCCGGCGGGTACCAGGGTGATCCCTTCGCCGCGCCGGGCGGCGCGGGTCCGGTGGGTCCGATCGCCGACCGCACCGTGCCGGCGGCGCTGCGGCAGCTCGTCGTCTGGGGCGCCGGATGGTCGGTGATCGCCGCCGTGCTGGTCGCCTGCTCGGCCGCCACCGGGTCCGGCTTCTCCCGCATGATGGCAGTGCTGGCCGCAGCCGGCGGCGGCTTCGTGGTGTGGCGGCAGGCGTCGCGGTTGCCCGGGCTGACCCGGACGGTCCTGCCGGTGCTGCGGCGCACCGACCGGACGCTCGCGTTCGCCGTCTACGGGGCCTGCGTGGCACCGGTGCTGATCCTGCTCTACGCCCTGCTGGGCACCCCGTGGCCGCTGGTGCTGGCGATCGGGGTGGCGATGGCCGCGCAACTCGCGATCATCACCCGACCGGTCGCCTGACCGGCCGGGTGGGTCGGGGCGGGGTCAGGGGCGGCGGGCCCAGGTCCAGGCGTACGCGTCGTCCTCGCACTCGCTCGCCGCGTCGCACAGGTCGAGTGGCCGGAACGTGTCGACCATGACCGCCAGCTCGTCGAAGAAGTCCACGCCGATCGAGCGCTCCGCGGCGCCGGGCTGCGGGCCGTGCGTGAAGCCGGACGGGTGCAGCGAGATGGACCCCTGCTCGATGCCGGAGCCGCGCCGGGCCTCGTAGTTGCCGCCGGTGTAGAAGAGCATCTCGTCGGAGTCGACGTTGTGGTGGTGGTACGGCACCGGGATGGCGCCCGGGTGGTAGTCGACCTTGCGCGGGACGAACGAGCAGATCACGAAGTTCGGCCCCTGGAACGTCTGGTGCACCGGTGGCGGCTGGTGGACCCGGCCGGTGATCGGCTCGAAGTCGTGGATGGAGAACGCCCACGGATACATGTGCCCGTCCCAGCCGACCACGTCGAACGGGTGGTTCGCGAAGACGTGTCGGGTCCACCCGCGACGGTGACGCACCAGCACGTCCACGTCGGTGCCGTCGACCAGCAGCGGCGTGTCCGGTCCCCGGACGTCGCGCTCGCAGTACGGCGAGTGCTCCAGGAACTGGCCGCGTACCGAGAGGTAGCGCTTGGGCGGGCCGATGTGGCCGGACGCCTCGACGGCGAGCAGCCGGGTCGGCGTGTCACCGGTCGGCACCAGCCGGTGCACCGTCGAGGTCGGGATGATCACGTAGTCGCCGGCGGTCACGTCCAGCACCCCGAAGGTCGACTCGACCCGTAGTGCCCCGGACTCGACGTAGAGGCAGTGGTCGCCGGTGGCGTCGCGGAACAGCGGGGAGGGCCGGTCGGCCAGCACGTACGCGATCCGGACGTCGTCGTTGGCGAGCAGGTAGCGCCGGCCGAGGACCGGGTCGGCGCCGGTGCCGTCGAGCTTGTGGGTCCGCAGGTGCCGGGGCTTGAGCGGCAGGTTGGGCGTACGGGTCACCGCCGGTGGGGTGAACTCCTCGGCGGCGACGATCGCGGTCGGCGCGTACCGGTGGTAGAGCAGGGACGAGTCGGAGGAGAAGCCCTCCTGGCCCATCAGCTCCTCGGTGTAGAGGCTGCCGTCGGGTTGCCGGAACTGGGTGTGACGTTTCCGTGGCACCTCACCGACGCTGCGGTAGTACGGCATCTCGCCTCCCGTCACCAGCACGTCCGATAATCGGACGCTGTTGTCCGCTTCTTAGAGCGTCCCGTACATTCTTGTCTCGTGTCAACGCAGCTGCCCGCGCTCGTCACCGGACTGGTCGACGACGCCGCCGTCTTCCCGCCGGGCAGCGCGTCGCTGCCCGACGCCCTCGCCGCCCACCGGCAGCACCGCGCCGCCTGGTACGCCGACCTCGTCGGCCCGCTGCTGCTGCCGGCCTCGACCGTGGCCGCAGGTGAACTGGACGGACTCGTCGATCCCGGGCTCGCCATCGGGCTGATCGGCGACACCGGTCTCGACCGCCTGCCCCTCGCGCTCTCCTGCCTGCCTCCGCTCGGCGTGACCGCCCGGCAAATCGAGGCGCCCGTCGCGCGGCGTGGCGAGGACCCGCAGCCCGGCCTGGCCGAGCTGGTGACGCTGACCGAACGGCTGGACGGCGTACCCGTCTATGCGGAGATCCCGCTGACCTTCGGGCTGATGGGGGCGCTGGACGCGCTGGCCGAGGCGCGGGCCGGTGGGCTGCCGGTCGCCGCGAAGTTCCGCACCGGCGGGCTCGCCGCCGAGCTGTTCCCCACCCCCGCCGAACTGGCCGCGGTGATCTGCGCCTGCCGGGACCGGCGGCTGCCGTTCAAGCTGACCGCCGGTCTGCACCACGCCGTGCGGCAGGTGGATCCGGAGACCGGTTTCACCCACCACGGCTTCGGCAACGTGCTGGCCGCCACGCTGGCCGCCGCCGACGGGGCCACGGTGGAGTCCGTCGCCGATCTGCTCACCGTGCGCGACGAGCGACCGCTGGTCCAGGGCACCGAGGGACGCCACGACTCGGCGCGTCCGCTCTGGGTGGGCTTCGGCTCGTGCAGCATCAGTGAACCACTGACCGACCTGATCCGGCTCGGGCTGGTGAACGGAGGATTCGAGGCATGAGCGAGTGGGCACGGTGGAACGGAGGGTCGGCGTGAGCTGGGTGACGGGTGCCGAGGGATCCGGGTACGGGACGCACCACCTGCCGTACGGGGTGTTCCGGGTGGATTCCGGCGAGCCCCGGATCGGCGTACGCGTCGGGGACCACGTGCTGGACCTGGCGGGCGCGGAGGAGGCCGGCCTGGTGCTGGCCGGTGGCGCGTTGCGGCAGTCCACGCTCAACGCGTTCCTGGCGCTGGGTCGCCCGCAGTGGACCGCCGCCCGGCAGCGGATCACCGAGCTGCTCACCGACGAGGCCCACCGCGCGGCGGTGGAACCGTTGCTGGTGCCGCTGGCCGAGGTGACGATGGAACTGCCCTTCGAGGTGGCCGACTACGTCGACTTCTACTCCTCGGAGCACCACGCCTCGAACGTCGGACTGATCTTCCGGCCGGGCCAGCCGCCGCTGCTGCCGAACTGGAAGCACCTGCCGATCGGCTACCACGGCCGGGCCGGCACGGTGGTGGTCTCCGGCACCCCGGTGATCCGCCCGCACGGCCAGCGGCCCGGTCCGCAGGGGCCGGTCTACGGACCGTCCGCGCGCCTGGACATCGAGGCCGAGGTCGGGTTCGTGGTGGGCGTACCGAGTCCACTCGGCCGGCGGGTGGCCGCCGCCGACTTCGCCGACCACGTCTTCGGGGTGGTGCTGGTCAACGACTGGTCGGCCCGGGACATCCAGGCGTGGGAGTACCAACCGCTCGGGCCCTTCCTCGGCAAGTCGTTCGCCACCTCGGTGGCCGCGTGGATCACTCCGTTGGACGCGCTGCGACACGCCTTCGTGCCCGCCCCGGAGCAGGACCCGCCGGTGGTCGACTACCTGCGTGAGGAGTCCCGCCTGGGGCTGGACCTGCGGCTCACGGTGCGCTGGAACGGCGAGGCGGTCAGCGAGCCGCCGTTCGCCGGCATGTACTGGACGCCGGCCCAGCAGTTGGCGCACCTGACCGTCAACGGCGCCTCGCTGCGCACCGGCGACCTGTACGCCTCCGGCACCGTCTCCGGCCCGCGCCGGGACCAGGTCGGTTCGTTCCTGGAACTCACCTGGGGCGGCACCGAGCCGGTCGTGGTCGACGGGGCGGAGCGCACCTTCCTCGCCGACGGGGACACGGTGACCGTCACCGCGACCGCTCCCGGACCGGACGGCAGCACCGTCGAGCTGGGTGAGGTCACCGGCACGGTCACGCCCGCGAACTGACCCCAACCCGACACAATTCCTTGATCGCACTCGATGTGCGATCAAGGACCGTCACTCTCTTCGTTGATGCCCTCGGAATCGCGTCGCCACGACGCGCCGGGCCGGCCGGTGCCCCCCGTTCCGGTCGGCCCGGCCCGGTGGCGACACGTCACAAACCGAGGAGATGACGATGCACGAACTCGTGGGCGCGGTCTGGCGTACCAGCAGCCGCTCGAACGACCAGGGTCTCTGTGTGGAGGTGGCCGACAACCTGGCCCGTGTCCACGGTGTGGTGGGCATACGCGACTCCAAGGACCAGGCCGGGCCGGTCCTGGTGGTCAGCCCGCCGGACTGGACGTCGTTCGTCGGCGCGATCCGGGCCGGGCACTTCACCCGCTGACGCCGTCGGCCGTGTCCCGCGAGTGCCCCGCTCTCGTGGGACACGGCCGCTTCCCGGGACGCGTCGGCCCCGACCGGAGTGTGACGCCCGCCCTCGGGGCCGTACCCCCGCGCACTCAGCCCGGCTGGATAGGGTGCCGGTCGGAGGTGCGGGATGGGGTTGACGACGGGCCGGCGACGGATCGTGACGGTGGTGTCCGTGGCTGTCATGGTCGCGGTCACCGCGATCACCGCGTACCGCGTGCTCGCTCCGGCCGAGGTCAGCACGACCGCGCGGGGCGAGTATCCGGCCGCCGCCGACCGGGAGGCCGGGGTGGTCGGCCGGCTGCCGGTGGCGCCGCTGATCGTCGACGGCCGCCTCCGGGTGTACGCCGCACAGCGCCAGGTGTACGCCGACGGGCCGGTGGACGCCCGCCACCGGGGTACGCCGTACTGGTCGTACCGGCGGTGGCCGGCCGAGGTGAGCGGGGTCGTGGCGGACGGGACCACGGTGGTCAGCCACTGGTCGGACGGGAAGCTGGTGGCGCTGGACGCGCGTACCGGACGGGTGGCCTGGCAGGTCGACGGCCCGGTGCCCGCCGAGGGGTGGACCGCGCGCCGCACCGGTGCCGGGGCGGTCTGGAGCCCGGCCGGTCTCTTCCATACCGGAGCCGGCGGCGCGTCGACGCTCGTGGTCTCCGGGCCGGAGCGCCTCGCCGCCTTCGCGCTCGACGACGGCCGGCTCCTCTGGTCCACGGAGGTGGACGACGACTGCCGCAGCGACGTGGGCACCACCACGAACGGTCGGTTCGCTGTGGTGGACCGGTGCGGGGGGCCGGCGGTGGTCGAGTTCCTCGACGTGCGCACGGGTACGCCGGTGGACCGCTGGGAGCCGCCGGGCGCCGCTGCCGAGTGGAGCGTCACGCCGGTCGGCTGCGTCACCGAGGGCGTGCGCTGTGGTGGCCTGCGCGTCACCGGCCCAGGTGACGACGGGGGGCGAGGTTGGCTGCTGGCCGCCGACGGCCCGGTGGCCGCACCCGCACTCGACCCGACCGACGCCGAACTGCACGGGGAGTGGGTCGTCCGGGCTGCGGACGGCGTGGTCACCGGACGCTCCGCCCGCGACGGCGACGAGGTCTGGCGGCGTGCCGACCTCGGGGCGGTCCGGATCGTGGCCGTCCAGCCCGACCGCGTGCACCTGCTCACCGAGACGAACGACCTGATCACCGTGGACCCAGCCACCGGGGTCGAGCGGTCCCGCTTCGTGCTGAACGTGGGGGCCGACGGGGTGGGCTGGGCGCCCGGGGCGGCGTACGCGAGCGGCGGCTACCTGGCGCTGGAGCGGCTCCGGCAGCCGCCGGTTCCGGAGGCCGACGACCAGCGCTACTTCCTCACCTCGGAGCCGCTGGTGCTGGCGGCTACCTGACCGGCGGGGCGACAGCGAGTCTCGGGCAAATCGGACAAAAGTTACGTATGCTTTCGGTGGGCTTCCGGGCCGGTCCGCTGGGGGATGGCGGATCGGCCCGGCACCGCTCGTGGTTCAGACCAGGGCGGACTCGGCGGCGGCCAGGAACGCGTCGTTCTCCTCCGGCGTACCGATGGTCACCCGCACCCCGTCACCCGCGAACGGCCGGACGATCACGCCCCGCGACTCGCACGCCTTGCCGAACGCCACCGACCGGTCGCCCAACGGCAGCCAGACGAAGTTCGCCTGACTGGTGGGCACGTCCGGGACGAGCTTGCGCAGCGCCTCGGTGACCCGGTCCCGCTCGGCCACCACCAGCGCACACCGTCGCTGCACCTCGTCGGCCTGGGCCAACGCGGCCAGCGCGCCCGCCTGCGCCGCCATGCTGGTGGAGAACGGCGTGACGACCTTGCGGACCGCCGCCGCCACCTGCGGCTGCGCGACGAGGAAACCGATCCGCAGACCCGCCAGGCCCCACGCCTTGGAGAGGGTGCGCAGCACCGCCACGTTCGGCCGGTCGGCGTAGGTCAGCCCGTCCGGCACCTCCGGATCCGTGACGAACTCCCGGTACGCCTCGTCGATGACCACCAGCACGTCGTCCGGGACGGCGTCCAGGAAGCGGTCCAGCTCGGCCCGGCGTACCGCGGTGCCGGTCGGGTTGTTCGGGTTGCAGACCAGGATCATCCGCGTCCGGTCGGTCACCGCCGTGGCCATCGCGGACAGGTCGTGCCCGTGCCCGGCCGCGTTGGGCACCTGCACGCTGGTCGCGCCGCTGGTCGCCGCGATGATCGGGTACGCCTCGAAGGAACGCCACGAGTAGACCAGCTCGTCACCGGGCAGACAGGTGGTCCGGACCAGGTGCTCGGCCAGCGCCACCGAGCCGCAGCCGGTCGCGATCCGGTCCGGGGCCACGTCGTACCGGTCGGCCAACGCCTGACGCAGCGCGACGACGCCCATGTCCGGGTAGCGGTGCACACCGGCGACCGCCTCGGCGACCGCCTCCACGACCCCGGGGAGCGGGCCGTACGGCACCTCGTTGCTGGCCAGCTTGATGGCCTCGGGCAGACCCAGCTCCCGGGCCAGGTCGGCCGGGCTGCGTCCGGGTACGTAGTTGGGCAGTGCGTCCAGGTCGGCGCGGGTCAACCGGGGTGCCGGCTGTCGTCCGGTGTCGGTCATGGGGTGTCTCCCGATGTGTCGGCACGGTCGTCGGGGCTGCGGTGGTCGGGGCTGCGGTGGTCGGGGCTGCGGTGGTCGGGGCTGCGGTCGTCGGGGGTGCGGGAAAGCTGGACCACCACGGTCTGTGCCCGCTTGTCGTGCAGGGCCTGCCGTAGCGGATGGTCGAAGAGCGGCGAGAGCGCGTCGATCAACTGGAGCAACAGGCCGAGGCCGCAGCAGTACCAGAGCAGCGTGGGCAGGCCGAGCGTGTTCCAGCGACGCAGGGCCCGACCGAAGCCCAGCGGTGCGTCCGCCTCCATCGGCACCGCCTTGACCCGGAGCAGCCGCTTGCCGAAGGTCTGCCCGCTGGCCGCCATCGCCGGGACCTCGTACGCCAACCAGAGCGCGGTGGCCAGCAACAGGATCACCACCACCAGCGAGCCGGCCTGGTCGCCCGCCGGGGGCAGCGGGTCGGTGGTGCGGTCCTGCGCCTCGACCCGCCGCCAGAACTCGTTCAGTGGAGTGGCGTACTCCTGCGCCAGCCGATAGACGAAGAAGCCGTTCACGAACACGTTGAGCAGGAAGACGATGCCGAAGTCGATCAGCCGGGCACCGAACCGGGCACCGAACGAGGCCAGCGGCAACCCGTGCGGCCTGTCTCTTATACACCT
>NZ_SISL01000261.1:0-8298 GCF_004307965.1 Verrucosispora sp. SN26_14.1
CCACCGACGCCGTCACCTGGCCCACCGAGCCGTCCGCCGCCGCCCTGCTGGCGGCGGGCACCGACGAGCGGGCGAGGGCGGAGCAGTTCTACTTCGTCCTGCCGGACCGGTTCGCCAACGGAGACCCGCGCAACGACCGGGGCGGTCTGACCGGCGACCGTCTGCGCACCGGTTACGACCCGACGGACAAGGGCTTCTACCAGGGCGGTGACCTCAAAGGACTGATCGATCGGCTCGACTACATCGAGGGGCTGGGCACCACCGCCATCTGGCTCGCACCGGTCTTCGCCAACCGCCCGGTGCAGGGCGAGGGCGACGACGCGTCGGCCGGCTACCACGGCTACTGGATCACCGACTTCACCCAGGTCGACCCGCACTTCGGCACCGCCGCCGACCTCAAGCGTCTGGTCCAGTCGGCGCACCGACGCGGCATCAAGGTCTACCTCGACGTGATCGTCAACCACACCGCGGACGTCATCAGCTACGCCGAGAACCGGCAGACCTACGTGGACAAGGCCACCACGCCGTACCGGGACGCGCAGGGTCGGCCGTTCGAGGACGCCAACTTCGCCGACGGCACCCGCCCCTTCCCCGAGGTGAACAGCCGGTCCTTCCCGTACACGCCGACGTTCCGCACCCCGGCGGACGCGACGGTCAAGGTGCCCTCCTGGCTCAACGACCCGACCATGTACCACAACCGGGGCGACTCCACCTTCGTCGGCGAGAACAGCGAGTACGGCGACTTCGTCGGTCTGGACGACCTGTGGACCGAGCGACCCGAGGTGGTCCGGGGCATGACCAAGATCTATGCCGACTGGGTGCGCTCCACCGGTGTGGACGGCTTCCGGCTGGACACCGTCAAGCACGTCAACATGGACTTCTGGCCGCAGTTCAGCCAGGGCGTCACCCAGGCCGCCGCCCGCGCCGGCAAGCCGGACTTCTTCATGTTCGGCGAGGTGTACAGCGCCGACCCGGAGATCGCCTCCCGCTACGTCCGACAGGGCGGCCTGCCGGCCACCCTGGACTTCGGCTTCCAGGAGGCGGCGCGTGGCTTCACCGCCGACGACGGCCCCGCCACGGCACTGGCCGACCTGTACGCCCGCGACGACCTGTACGCCGCCCGCAACACCGACGCCGGCCGGCTGCCCACCTTCCTCGGCAACCACGACATGGGCCGGATCGGCTCGTTCATCGCCGGCGGCGACACCGACCCCGCCACCCACCTGCGCCGCGACCAGCTCGCCCACGAACTGATGTTCCTCACCCGAGGCCAGCCCGTCGTCTACTCCGGCGACGAACAGGGCTTCACCGGCGCGGGCGGGGACAAGGACGCCCGACAGCCGATGTTCGCCTCCCGCACCGCCGACTACCTCGACGACGACCTGCTGGGCACCGACCGCACCCACGCCCAGGACCAGTTCGACCCGGCGCATCCGCTGTACCGGACCATCGCCGGGCTGGGCCAGCTGCGCCGGGCACACCCGGCGCTGCGCGACGGTGTACAGGTGACGCGCCACGCCGCCGACGGCCCGGGTGTCTTCGCCTTCTCCCGGTTCGACCCGCGTGACCGCACCGAGTACGTCGTCGCGGTCAACAATGCGCGGACCACGCAGACTGTCACCGTGGACACCTGGTCGGCCGGCACCCCCTTCACCGCGATCTACGGCGCATCCGGTCGGCGGGCCGCCGCCGCTGACGGCACGCTGACCCTGACCGTGCCCCCGCTCTCGGCGGTGGTGCACCGGGCCGGTCGGCCGGTCGCGGTGCCCGCCGCGAAGCCGGGCCTGACCATCACCACCCCGACGGGTACGCCGGTGGCCACCCGGGCCGAGGTGACCGCGCAGGTCAGCGGGGACCCGCTGGCCACCGTCACGACGGCGGCCCGGGTGGCGGGCGGCAGGTGGACACTGCTCGGCTCGGCGCACCGGGCGCCGTACACCGTGCACCACGACCTGACCGGGCTGGCCGCCGGCACGAGGATCGAGTACAAGGCGGCGGTCCGGGACGGCCGGGGCCGCACCGCCACCGCCCGCTCCACCGCCACCGTCGGCACCCCGCCGACCGGGTCGTCCCGCGACTGGCTGGTGGTGCACCACCACCGCCCGGACGGCGACTACGACGACTGGGGCCTGTACGCCTGGGGCGACATCGATCCGGCGTACGCCACCGAGTGGCCGCAGGGCCGTCCGTTCGACGGCACCGACTCGTACGGGCGGTTCGCCTGGGTGAAGCTGAAGCCGGGGGCGAAGTCGGTCGGTTTCCTGGTGGTCGACGCGGACGGCAACAAGGACGTCGACAACGACCGGACGGTGGACGTGACGCGCACCGGGGAGGTCTGGGTCAAACAGGGTGATCCGGCCACCTACCCGAGCCGGGAGGAGGCCGCCGGAGCACCGGCACCCCCGGTCGAGGAGGGTGTGGCGGTGATCCACTACCACCGGCCGGACGGCGACTACGACGGCTGGGGACTGCACCTGTGGGACGGCGCGGCCACGCCCACCGACTGGGCCCGACCGTTGCCGCCGACCCGCGTCGACTCGTACGGCGCCGAGTTCCGGGTGCCGTTGGCCGAGGGCGCGACCGGGCTGAGCTACATCATCCACTCCGGGGACACCAAGGACCTGCCACAGGACCAGCGGCTCGACTTCGCCGAGTCCGGTCGGGAGGTCTGGTTGCTCGCGGCGACACCGGGGCGGCTGCTGCCGGCGACGACCACCGGCGACAGCGGCGGTGACACCGACATCACCCGGCAGGCGGCGCACTGGATCGACCGCAGCACCGTCGCCTGGCGGACCGGCCCCACCGACGGTCGGGCGTACGCGCTGGTGACCGCACCCGCCGGTGGGGTGCGCGTGGTCGACGGCGAACTGGTCGGCACGTACACCTCGGTGCCGTTGACCGCGCGCCGCAACGGGCTCACCGAGGCGCAGCGCGACCGGTTCCCGCACCTGTGGGACCGGCACGCCTTCACCCTGGATCAGCGGGACCTGGCGACGGTGCCGGCGGCGCTGCGCGGGCAGGTGCTGGTGACCGAGCGGGCCGCCGACGGCACCCTGCTCGGTGCCACCGGCGTGCAGCTGCCGGGGGTCCTCGACGACGTCTACGCCCCGGCCACCACCGCCCGCCTGGGCGCCACCTTCACCGGCGGCGTGCCGTCCCTGGCGGTCTGGGCACCGACCGCGCGGACGGTGTCGCTGGAGCTGTTCGACTCGCCGACCGCCACACCGCGCGTGGTGGCGATGCGCCGCGACGACCGCACCGGAGTCTGGTCGGTGCGCGGGGCGCGGGACTGGGCCGGTCGCTACTACCGGTACCGGGTGCAGGCGTGGCAGCCGGCCGCCCAGCAGGTGGTGACCGCCTCGGTCACCGACCCGTACTCGGTGGCCCTGGCGGCGGACTCCACACACAGCCAGATCGCCGACCTGACCGACCCGAAGCTGGCGCCGACGGGTTGGTCGAGCCTGCGCAAACCGAGTGCGGTGGCCCCGGCCAAGGTGCAGATCTCCGAGCTGTCGGTGCGGGACTTCTCGATCGCCGACAGCACCGTGCCGGCCGACCGTCGCGGCACCTTCCTCGCCTTCACCGACCCGGGCACCGCCGGGATGCGGCACCTCAGGTCGATCGCCGACGCCGGGGTGACCCACCTGCACCTGCTGCCGGTATTCGACTTCGCCACCATCCCCGAGCGGCGTGCCGACCAGCGCCGCCCCGACTGCGACCTGGCCGCCGCGCCGCCGGACTCCGAACGGCAGCAGGAGTGCGTCGCGGCGGTGAAGGACACCGACGGCTACAACTGGGGCTACGACCCGCTGCACTACACCGTCCCGGAGGGCGGGTACGCCGTGGACCCGGACGGCACGCGCCGGACCGTGGAGTTCCGGCAGATGGTGGCCGGGGTCAACGGTGCGGGCCTGCGGGTGGTGCTGGACGTGGTCTACAACCACACCTCGGCCGCCGGCACCGACCCGCGCTCGGTGCTCGACCAGATCGTCCCGGGCTACTACCACCGGTTGCTCGACGACGGCGCGGTGGCCAATTCCACCTGCTGCGCGAACACGGCGCCCGAGCACGCCATGATGGGCAAGCTGGTGGTCGACTCGCTGGTCACCTGGGCCCGGGAGTACAAGGTCGACGGGTTCCGCTTCGACCTGATGGGCCACCATCCCAAGGCGAACATCCTGGCCGTCCGCGCCGCGCTCGACCGGCTGACCGTGGCCCGCGACGGTGTGGACGGCAGGAAGATCCTGCTCTACGGCGAGGGCTGGAACTTCGGCGAGGTGGCCGACGGCGCGCGGTTCGTGCAGGCGAACCAGGCGAACATGGCCGGCACCGGGATCGGCACGTTCAACGACCGGCTGCGTGACGCGGTGCGCGGTGGCGGCCCGTTCGACGAGAACCCGCGCCACCAGGGCTTCGCCTCCGGTCTGTTCACCGACCCCAACGGCGACCCGGTCAACGGCTCGGCGGCCGAGCAGCGTACCCGGCTGCTGCACCAGCACGACCTGGTCAAGGTCGGGCTGACCGGCAACCTGCGCGGCTACCGGTTCACCGACACCGGCGGCCGGGAGGTGACCGGGGCACAGGTGGACTACAACGGCTCGCCGGCCGGGTACACCGACGCGCCGGGTGAGGCGATCACGTACGTCGACGCGCACGACAACGAGATCCTGTACGACGCGTTGGCCTACAAGCTGCCGCAGGGCACCTCGGCCACGGACCGGGCCCGGATGCAGGTGCTGGCGTTGAGCACGGTGGTGATGGGGCAGGGTGCCGGGTTCGTGACCACCGGCACCGAGCGGCTGCGATCGAAGTCGCTGGACCGCAACTCGTACAACTCGGGGGACTGGTTCAACCAGATCCGGTGGGACTGCACCCAGGGCAACGGGTTCGGCATCGGGTTGCCGCCGGCCGAGGACAACCGGGACAAGTGGCCGTACGCGCGGCCGCTGTTGGCCGATCCGGCGCTGGTGCCGGACTGCGCGGCGATCGCGCTGACCGACGCCCGGTACGCCGAACTGCTGCGGATCCGGTCCTCCACGCCGGTCTTCGGGCTGCCCACCGCGCAGGAGGTGCAACGACGGGTCGCCTTCCCGCTCTCCGGCCCGCAGGAGACGCCCGGGGTGCTCACCATGACCCTGGACGCGCGTGGTCTGGGCGGGGCGTGGCGGTCGGTGACGGTGGTCTTCAACGGCACACCGCAGGAGGCGACGCAGCGGGTCGACGCCCTGCGCGGGGCGGACGTGTCCCTGCACCCGGTGCTGCGGTCCTCGGCCGATCCGGTGCTGCGGAGCGCGGCGTTCGAGCGGAACAGCGGCACGTTCCGGGTGCCGGCGCGCAGCGTGGCGGTGTTCGTCACGCGGTGACACGTGGTCCGGCCCCGCCGGTCCGATCCGTGGATCGGTCCGACGGGGCCGGGTCGTCACCTCGGCGTGAGGATCAGCCGAAGCAGTTCGGAATCGCGGTGATGCTGCCGGCGCAGTTGGTCGGCTTGTTGGCGGTGATCGCGGACTTGTCGTCCACGTTGACCACGCCGATGAAGCTGAACACGCCGCCCGGCGCGAGGGTGGCGAAGTTGTGCGACACCTTCGTCCGCTCCAGGTCGATCTCGCCGGAGACGGTGAAGACGCCTCCACCGACACCCAGCGGGCCGACGGCCCGGTTGCCACTGATCTCGCTGTTGCGGAAGGTCGCCTCGCCGGTGCCGTTGAAGACACCGCCACCGAAGAAGCCGGCCTTGTTCTCGACGATCTTGCTGTCCGTGACGTTGGCGATGGCGGTGAAGCCGAGCGCCAGGCCGCCGCCGACACCGACGGTGGTGTTCTTGGCGACCTCGACGTGCGCCAGCTCCAGGGTGCTGTCGTCGCCCGCAGCGGCCACACCGGCACCGGCCAGGACCGCCGTGTTGTTGACGACCTTCGAGTGCTGCACGGTGGTGTTGCCCTCGATGTCGAGCAGGCCGCCGCCGAAGCCGAGCACCTCGTTGCCGGTGATCTCGGTCTTCTCGATCAGTGCGGTGCCGCCGTCGATGTCCTCGCGGAAGATGAAGGCGGCACCGTTGGCGACGCCGCCGCCGCCGATGATGGCGTCGTTGTTGACGATCCTCGACTCGGCCACCCGCAGCACGCTGGCGTTGAAGATGCCGCCGCCGTACAGGAACGCGGTGTTGTCGGCGACCGTGGTGTGGTGCAGGTCGGCCTTGCCGAAGTTGGCCAGGCCCCCACCGACTCCACCGGCCTGGTTGGCGACGATGTGCGTCTCGGAGAACGAGGCGGTGCCGCCGGGCTGCACGAGCACGCCGCCACCGTCGTTGGACTCCGGCTCCAGCAGCACCGAGGGAGCCGCCTTGGCCTGGGCGGCCTTGAGCGCGGCACCCTTCGGCGCGGCCTGCAGCAGCGGCAGGTACGCCTTCTTGGCCTCGGCGGCCTTGGTCGCCTCCACCGAGTTGGAGAATCGCGACCACACCGCCTCGGGGGTGTCCCCGCCGACGGGCAGTGCCCGGGTCTGGCCGTTCTTGATGGTCAGGCCCTTGACGGTCAGGTTTCCGCCGCGGCCCACGTTGAGGATGCGGAACTCCTCGGCCGTGGCGTCCCGGACGATCTTGGTGTCGTGCCCCTTGAGGACGACGTTCTCGGTGATGACCGGCAGGCCGTTGGGGCCGGTGCCGTCACCCAGGTCGGAACGGGTCAGTGTGTAGGTGCACCCCTTGGCGAGGTTGAGCACGCCGCCGTGGTTGTCGTTGGCGAAGACCAACGCCTGGATCAGCTTGTCGGAGTCGCAGGGCACCTCCTTCTCGCGGTCCTTGCGGTCGTCGCCACCACGGTCCTTGTCGTGGCCACCGCGGTCGTCGCGCTGGTCGCCACCGCGGTCCCGCTTCTTGCCCTCGTGCCCCTCGGCGGCGTCCGGGCCCCGGTCACTGTCGGAGCTGACCTGCTGGGCGGTGGACCAACGCAGACCGTCGGCGCTGACCGCGCCGGCGCCGATACCGACGGCGGCGATGCTGACCACGCCGGTGAGACCGGCGACGCCACTGGCGAGCCAGAAGGCGCGACGCCGCTTCGGCGCCACCTCCGGCTCCGCGGCGTTGTTCTTAGCTTGGTAGTTGGACATCGGAGCTCTCTGCCCTCTCGTCGTACCAGACAGGGTCGTCACACGCGGGTGAGCTTCCCCTGCTACAAATCGGTTGTAGCTCCCACATGCACCGTATGAGAGTGTTCCTCGCTTCGCGCCCATATCCGAGATAACCCCACATTGGGTACGGGCTGCGCGGGAGTGGTGCAAGCGCTCTGAAGGGTGCAATCCGGGCCAATTCCGTGGCGATCGGCCGCCGACGCCCGTCGGGGCGGGTACGCGACCCGGGCTCCTCCGCACGCGGCGGAGGAGCCCGTCTATGTGGTCGTGCTCTGGAATCACCCGTACGCAGAAGGAACGATCAGCCGAAGCAGCGCTCCGGCACGACCGGACTGCCGGAGCAGTTGGTCGGTCGGTTGGCGGTCACCGCGGAGCTACGGTCGATCCGCACGCCGTCGTTGGTGGTGTAGATGCCGCCGGGCGGCAGCACCGAGAAGTTGGCCTGGACCGTGGAGCGTTCCAACCGGACCTGGCCGCCGTCGTTGTAGATGCCGCCGGCCACCGAGTTCTGGCCGACCACCCGGTTGGCCACGATCGCGGTGTCCCGCACGACGGCGGTGCCCCCGTAGGTGGCCAGTCCGCCACCGTTGCGCTCGGCGACGTTGTCGGTGATCTCGCTCTGCGCGATCACCGCCGTACTCTCGGGTCCCACGCCCAGCCCGCCGGACGTGTCGTCGGCGGAGTTGCGGGCCACCAGGACCTTCTCCAACGCGAGCTGGCCGTCGCCCAGGGCGAGCAGGCCACCGCCGTCCTCGCCGCTGTGGTTGCCGACGACCCTGCTCTGGGTCAGCGTCGCGGTGCCCCGATAGGTGAGGACGCCACCGGCGTTGTCGGTGGCCCGGTTGTGCTCGATAGTGCTCTTCCAGACCCAGAGCGTGCCACCGGCGCCGGGGAGCCCGAGGCCGGGCACACCGTTGCCGATGCCGCCGCCGGCGACCGCGCTGTTGTCCGTGATCGAGGATTCCTCGAGCCGGAACACCCCGGCGTTGAACACGCCGCCGCCGACACCACCGGCGCTGCTGGTCGCCACCCGGCTGTGGGCGACCCGTGCGGTGCCGAAGTTGGCGATCGCGCCGCCGTTGCCGCCGGCGTGGTGCAGCAGGAACTCGCTGTGCTCGACGTCGGCGCGGCCGCCCCGGCCCTGCGAGGACGCGGGTACGCCTACCTCGA
>NZ_SISL01000262.1:0-8297 GCF_004307965.1 Verrucosispora sp. SN26_14.1
CGTTGCCGACCGGTTCGAGCGGGCTGGCGGCGCTGGCCGACGGTGCTGTGGCCGGCCGCCGCCGGGCTCTGGCTCGCCTTCACCGTCGCGCACCGGGCACTGAGCGGGCGGTGGTGGCTCTGGCTCGCCGTGGACACCGTGCCGCCACCGGCCTTCCTGCTGGTGCCCCTGGTGCTGGCGGCCGGCGCGGTGATGAGCCGCCGTCGTCGTGTGGTGGCGGTGCTCGCCGCCCTGGCGTTGCTGCTCGGCGCCGGGCTCAGCGGCGTCAACGTGCGCTGGTGGCAGGGCGGCGACGGCCCCGCCCCGGCCGACGCGGTACGCGTCTTCTCCTGGAACACCGGCTACTGGGACTCCGGCGGCGAGACCGAGACGATGTACCAGGTGCTGCGCGACGCCGACGCCGACGTCTACCTGTTGCAGGAGTACTGGTTCGAGCAGGGCCGGCCGACGCAGGCGACGCTGGACCGGCTGCGCGCCGAGTTCCCCGGCTTCCACGTGGTGGTGGTCGGCGAGCTGGTCACCCTCTCCCGGCTGCCGGTGCTGCGGCAGGCACCGCTGGAGCCGGTCGGCCTGCCGCCCGAGGTCGCGGCGGCCGGCGACGAGTGGCGCTACAAGACGCTGCGGACCGACCTGGACCTGGGTGGCGGGCGGGTGCTCTCGGCGTACAACCTGCACCTGCCGGTGCAGCTCTCCCCGCAGCACGGCCCCTTCGACGCCGCCTTCTACCGCATACTGCGTGAACAACGGGCCCAGCGGGAGCCGCAGTGGCGGGCGCTGGCCCGCGACGTTCGTGACAACCCGAATCCGGTGCTGCTCGCCGGTGACCTGAACACCACGCCGGCAATGGGCGACCTGCGTAAACTGCCCGACGGCCTGCGCGACGCCGCCCACGCCATGACGACGCCGTACCCGGCCAGCTTCGCGGCCCGACCCGGCTGGCCGCACTGGTGGCGACTCGACTGGGCGCTCGCCTCGCCGCAGGTCCGGGTGCACTCCTACCGCTTCGGCGACGCGCGGGGCGTCTCCGACCACCGCACCCAGGAGCTGGTGGTGTCGCTGGGCGACCGGTGAGCGAGTCGCCGCTCGCCCTCAGGCGTACGCGTCGAACGGGATGCCGGCGGGCTTGGCGACGCCGAGCAGGTACTCGAACGCCCCATCCTTGATCTTGATGCTGGCCGCGCCGAAGTCGGCCGCCATGAGACTGTTCCGCAGATCCAGGCTGGGCCAGCCGTGCCAGTCCACCACCGGCGGGTAGTGCCAGGTGCCGTAGTGGTTCTCCGGCGGCTCGTCGTTGCCGTTGGCGAGCCGGAAGAAGTGCGTCGATGCGCCGTCCTTGTGATAGACCACCTTCGGATGCGTGCCGTCGAAGCGCACCTGGGAGCGCGGGTAGGTGCGTCGACTGCTGTGCTGAGTGGTGGTCACGTACTCGACCCGGTCGGTGACCTGGTCGACCCAGGAGATCACGTGTTCCCAGTCGTGCCGGTGACCGCCGAGGCCACTGCCGTGCACCGCCTGGTCCTTCTCGAAGTAGCTGGCGTACACGATCGCGCACCAGCCGTTGTTGCACTTCGACCGCGCGTACGTCTGCGACATGTCCAGGTCGGACCGGTCCCGGCAACTGCCGTTGATCGCCCCGGTGGTCCGCAACCCGCCGTTGATCCGGCCGTCCGGGCTGATCGCCGAGACCGCGTAACAGCCGTCGGTGTCGTAGTCGTAGGCGGGGGAGAAGGACGACTCGTAGCCGCCCGCGTGGTGCGGCAGGTTGGGCAGCGAGTTGGCGTACGCGGGCGCGGCGGGCACGAGGACCGCGAGCGCGGCCAGCCCGGCCAGCAGTCGGGACAGGGGGCGACGCCGCCGGACCGGCGGGTGTGCGTGCGGTGTCATCTCTCGCCTCTCCGGACGGCGGCGTCGGGCCGGCGTCTCCATCGACGTGTGGCCATGTATCTCACGGTGCGGTGGCGCGCGTCAACGAAAACGCGAGGAATCCTCGCTGACTTGTGGGTGTCGGGCGGGTCCGTCCACAGCGGCCGGACCGGTTGCCGGGTGCCATGCCGGCGCGGTGAGCGGTGTCGGCCGTGCGTGATCCAGCCGTCCGGCTCCGGTGGGCGCTTGCCTGCTCCGCGGTGGAGCGCATTCCAGACTTGGTGGGGAGATTTGTTGTCGCTCCAGCGACAACAAATCTCCCCACCTCGTACCGGGTCCGGGGTTCGTGCCAGGTCCGAGGTCCCGCGCTAGAGGATCAGGCCCGCGTGGCGGCCGGTGCGGCGGCGGACGTGGCCGCGCCAGCCGGCGAGCAGGGCGATCACGGCCCAGCCGAGGGCGCCGAGAACGAGGCTGCCCACCTTGCCGGCGGAGTCGACCCGGTCGGCGTCCCGCAGGGCGATCCGTCCCTCCGGGTCGGTCAGCACGGTGAGCGTGTCGCCGACCCGGTAGCCGGGGGAGCTGCCCTGGTACACGAGCGGTTCGTCGAGCGGGCCGGCCGCGCCGCGCAGGGTGAAGGTGTGCCGCTTGCCGCTGGCCTCGGAGTCGACGATCGTCACCTGCTGGCGGACGCCGCGCTGCTCCAGGGCCAGGTCGGGGGCGAGCTGCACCGAGCCGACGAGGACGAACAGGGCCGGCAGCAGGGAGAGCAGGGCCAGCCAACTCGCCCGGTGCAGGAGATGGACGCCGGTGGCGAAGGCCAGGCAGAGGAGTACGCCGGTCACGATCGGGATCACCCGGGTGCCTGCGGAGGCGTACCCGATGCCGGTGTTCAGCGCGACGGCGGCGACGCCGAGGAACAGCAGCAGCGCGGTGCGGCGGACCGACCGGCCGGCGGTCCAGGAGCCCGCGAACTCGGTGGCGACGGAGGTGGACACGACGGAGATCGTAAGGGCGGCTGTCCAGCCGCCCACCGCGCGAGCGTGCCCGGCGCGACGGCCCGGGGGGCGGAGTCGCGTGGCCGTGAGGGCCGCTGCGCGACCGTCTCCGGCGGCGCGCCGTGGTGAGCTGGGATCCGTCCTATGTGGCCGGTCCGGCTGCCCGGCCTGTCCCGGGATGTCATAGGCTGCCGTCCGGTCGTGAGCCGGTCGAGGAGTAGCATGACGCGTACTGTCCGTGGTCCGTTGCGCCGGCTCGCCGTGCGCTGCGGGGCCGTCGTCGGCGCGCCCTGGTTCAACCTGGCCAGCTTCGCCGTCGTCATCGTCAACGCGGTGGCGTTGGGCCTGGAGACGTACGGCAACGTCGTGGCGACCGTGGGCATCGGGCTGCGCGCCGTCGAGTACGTCTGCATCGCGTTGTTCGTGCTGGAGTTGCTGATGCGGTTCGGTGCGCACGCCACCGCCCCGGCCGGTTTCTTCCGGGACCGGTGGAACGTGTTCGACCTGGTGATCGTGGCCGCGCCGCTGCTGCCCGGGGTGCGGGAGAACGTGACCCTGCTCCGGTTGCTGCGGCTGGCCCGGATCGTGCGGGCGTTCCGGCTCTTCCCGAGTCTGCGGGTGATCCTGGTGGGCATCCGGCGCAGCCTGCCCGGTCTGGCCAGCTTCCTGCTGGTCACCGCGTTGCTGCTGTACGGGTACGCGATGCTCGGCTGGATGCTGTTCGGCGCCGCCTACCCGGAGGAGTACGGCACGGTCGGCCAGGCCATGCTCACGCTGTTCCTGCTGTTGTCGTTGGACGGGATCACCGACACGCTCCAGGCGGGCCGCGACGTCACCGGGTGGGCGGTGCTCTACTACGTCTCCTACATGGTGGCCGCCTGCTACCTGTTGACCAATCTGCTGGTCGGGCTGGTGCTCACCGCGTTGCAGGAGGCGCACCAGGACGAGCAGGTCGCCGCGCAGCGGGCCGGTCGGCCGACGGGCGGGCACGCCGAGGACGAGCCGTCGGTGCGGGAGCAGTTGGCCCGCGTACAGGCGATCATCACGGACCTGGAGCGGCGGCTGCCGGAACCGGTCCCGGTCGGTCCGCCGACCGCCGCGCCGGAGGTCGGGACGCTCGTCCTGCCGCCGGTCCCACGGCGGGGCCGGGAAGCCGACATCGCCGGGACCGCCTCCGCGCCGCCGGGCAGCGTTCGTGACCAGCGGAGGGCCCGGACCAGGAACCGCCGCAAGCGGCGCTGACCGCGCTGCCGTACGCGGCGCCGGCGGTGCCCCCGCGTACGGCCGCCCCGGGACCGCCCGGCGGCCCCAGGGCGGCAAGGCTGCCTGGCGGCGCGGGTCACTCCCAGCGGAACAGCAGGCCCGCCACGGTCGCGCCGAGGAGCACCGTCACGCCGAGGCCGAGCAGTTGCCCGAGCCCGACCGGCGTGCCCTCCCAGGCGGCGCCGAGAGCCTCCACGGAGGCGCCGAACGGCAACAGGCGACCGATGTCGGCGAGCGGGCCCGGCAGCGAGCCCGGTCCGCCGAACATCCCGCCCAGGGCGCCGAGGACGAAGAACATGACCAGGCCGATGGCGACAGCGGAGTTCGGGGTGGGCGCGACCGCCGCGACGATCATGCCGGCGCTGTACATGGCGGCCATCGCCAGTGCCGCCACGCCGAGGGTCGCGCCGACGTCGACCGGCGCGTTCGCGTCGAACACCAGGAAGGCGAGCGCGACGGCGGCGGCGATGCCGACGACCGACTGGAGCACGCTGACGATCACCTGCGCGGCCAGCACCGTCGCCGGCGAGGCGGGCGTGACGCCGAGCCGGCGCAGGATGCCGGAGCGCCGGTAGTAGGCCAGGAAGCTCGGCATGTTGATGATGCCGATGATCGCGATGACCATGGTGAGCACGAGCGGGAGCACGAACAGGTCCAGCGCGGTCAGCCCGCCCGAGACCTCCTGCTCGTTCGCGGAGCCGGCGCTGGTCAGCATGATCAACAGCGGCAGGCAGAGCGGGACGACCAGTCCGGGGGTGTCCCGGATGACCATCTTCGCCTCGCAGCGGATCAACGTCAGCAGCGACCGCATCCCCGGTCGGTGGGCGACGACGGTGGTCATGCGGCGTCCTCCAGGTCGAGTTCCTTGCCGGTGAGCGCGACGAACGCGTCGTCCAGGCTGGCGGCGCCGGTCTGTGCGACCAGCCCGGCGGGAGTGTCGGTGGCGACGACCCGGCCGGCGTCGAGGACGGCGACCCGGTCGCACAGCCGCTCGACCTCCTCCATGGCGTGACTGACCAGCAGCACACTCACCCCCTCGGCGCGGAGCTGCTCGATCGTCGCCCACATGCGGCGGCGGGCCTTCGGATCCAGGCCGGTGGTCAACTCGTCGAGGATCACCACGCGGGGGCGGCCGGCCAGCGCCAGGGCGATCGAGAGCCGCTGCTGCTGGCCGCCGGAGAGCTTCTCGAACGTCGCCTTCCGGTGCGTGGTCAGATCGACCATGTCCAGCAACTCGTCGGCCGGGCGAGGGTCGGGATAGAAGCTGCGGTACAGGTCGACGAGTTCGGACACCCGCAGCGCGCCGTGCAGGTAGGCGTGCTGGAGCTGCACCCCGAGCACCTGCCGTACGCGCCGCCGGTCCGCCCGGGGATCGAGTCCGAGTACGCGTACCCGCCCCCGTTCGGGTACGCGTAGCCCGGCGATCATCTCGACCGCCGTGGTCTTCCCGGCTCCGTTGGTGCCGAGGACGCCGACCGCCTCCCCGACGTCGACCCGGAGACTCACGTCGGCCACGGCCCGGGTCGATCCGTAACTCCTGGCGAGGTTCTCGGCGAGGATCGCCGGTTCGGCATCGGTCATGCCTCGACGCTACGGACACCCCGACCTGGCCACCTGTCCCAGAAGTCACCTCCCGGGGGCATGACTTCCGGCACGGGTGCGCCCGACACGGGCCGCCCTAGAGTGGGGTCGTGCGACGTTTCGGGACGGAGGAGTGGTCCGGCATCGCCATGCTCGTGGTCGCGGTCGGCGTCGCCGCGCCCGTGCTGTTCGGGGCCGTCGACACCGAGATCCCCCGGGTTCTGTGGATCGCGCTGTTCCTCCTCCACCTCGTCGCGCTGCTCACCTCGCTCGCCATCGAGCGGGCCGGTCCGCTGCGTACCGGGGCGTTCGCGGTGGCCGTGCTGGCGTCCTGGGCGGTGGTTCTCGCACTGCCCAACACGGGGCTGCTGCCGGTGCTGCTGGTGCTCACCGCAGCGGTCAGTGTGTACCTGCTGCCCCTGAAGGTGGGGCTGGTCCTCGTCGCCCTCAACACCGTGGTGATCGCCGTGGGCCTGCCGCCGCCCGCGCTCCGGTCGGCGGAGGCGGTCGTGGTGGTCGGCTTCTACCTGCTCATCCAGTTGGCCAGCCTGCTCAGTTCGAGCACCCTGCTCCGCGAGCAGCGGATGCGCCGCGAGTTGGCCGAGGCACACGTGGAGTTGCAGGCCGCGAGCGTGCTGCTCTCCGAGTCCGCCCGGACCGCCGAGCGCCTGCGGATCTCGCGGGAGCTGCACGACCAGATCGGTCACCAGTTGACCGTCCTGACGCTGGAACTGGAGACGGCCCGGCACCTCGACGGCGAGGCGTCGCGTACCCACGTGGAACGGGCCGACCGGGTCGCCCGCGAACTGCTCGGCGACGTACGCGCCACGGTCGGCCGGCTGCGGACCGAACCGCCCGACCTGGAGCAGGCGTTGCGGCGGATGGCCCGCGACCTGCCGGGACTCGACGTGTCGGTGGACGTCTCGCCGACCGTGCGGGTCGACGAGGAGGAGAGCGCGGCGTTCGTGCGGGCCACCCAGGAGATCGTCACGAACACCATCCGGCACGCCGGGGCGCGGGAGTTGTGGATCTCGGTGACCGCCGACGCCCGGGGCACCGTGCTGGAGGCCCGCGACGACGGGCACGGCGCACCGGACCTGGTGCTCGGCAACGGGCTGCGGGGGCTACGCGAACGCTTCCAGGCGCTCGGCGGTGACCTCGCCGTCGACGGGCGGACCGGATTCCGGGTGACCGCGCGGGTGCCGGCGGCATGACCCGGGTGGTGGTGGTCGACGACCAGACGCTCATCCGGCAGGGCATCCGGGGGCTGCTGGAGGTCGCCGACATCGACGTGGTCGGCGAGGCCGACGACGGGCGGGCCGCACTGGCGGTCGTCGCCGAGACCACGCCGGACGTGATCCTGCTCGACCTGCGGATGCCCCGCTTCGACGGCATCTGGACGCTCGAACGACTCCGCGCCGCCGAGGTCGAGATCCCGGTGCTGGTGCTGACCACGTTCGACGACGACGAGCTGGTGCTGGCGGCGCTGCGCGCGGGCGCCCGTGGCTACCTGCTCAAGGACGTGACGCTGGACCAGCTCACCCGGGCCATCCGCACGCTCGCCGACGGCGGGACGCTGATCGCCCCGTCGATCACCGACCGGATGCTGCGGGCGATCCGGTCGGGGCCGTCACCGGCCGGGCCGCACGCCGGGCCCGTACCCGGCCTCACCGAACGCGAGCAGGAGGTGCTGCGGCTCGTCGCGCACGGCTACAGCAACCGGGAGATCGCCGAGGTGCTGTTCCTGGCGGAGGGGACCGTCAAGAACCACGTCTCCACCATCCTCACCAAGCTCGGCGCGCGGGACCGGACGAACGCGGTGCTGCGTGCCCTGCACGAGGGCCTCCTCGACTGACGGCTCACCGGGTGGCGGCCACCGTCACCGGTACGGCGACCAGCTTCGTCCGGGACCCGTCGGCGGCGGACACCTCGTACGCCTCGACGGTGCCGGGCTGCTCCCGGGCCGACCGGTAGGCGAGGGTGAGCCGGTAACCGCCCCGGCAGCCGGTGCCGCAGGTGGCGGTGGTGAAGCCGGTGGCGAGGGTGCGACCGGCGGCGTCGAGCAGCCGGACGCTGACCGTCGCCTCGAACACGTCGGCGCTGCCGGAGACGGTGATCGGGCTGCTCACCCGTGCGCCGATGACCGGCTCGGCGACCACCACCGGAGACAGCAGGTCGGCGTACTCGGCCTGGCCGGCCGGTGCGGCGGTGCCGAAGTCGACCCGCCGAACGGTGGCGAACTGGGTGAGCGTGTAGACCACCTGCGCCTCGCACAGCCGTGCGTCGGCCGGATCGGGCACGTCGGGCAGACGTACCGTGGCGACCCCGGCGGCGATCCGGCTCACCTGCGCCCCCTCGGGCAGCAGCGTGACCAGACCGGTGTCGGCCTCCGGACGGGTCGGTCCGGCGGCCAGCTCGGCCAGCGCCAGGCGTGAGGTGGCGGGCGTGGTCGGCCGGGTACGCCGGGTCGGGGCGAGCCGTCCGTCCCGGACGTACCACAGCTCCAGGGTGAGCGTCGCGGCCCGGGTGGTCGGCGTTCCGGCGTGCGGTGGTGCGGAGCCGGGGCCGGTGGCGGTCGGCGGCGTGCCGGGGGTC
>NZ_SISL01000263.1:0-8259 GCF_004307965.1 Verrucosispora sp. SN26_14.1
CGACCTGGGACTGGGCGCGGCACGGCTGGCGCGCGGCGACCGGGAGGCCGCCCACGACCTGCTGGTGCGGGCGGCGAACACGTTCCGTTCGCTGGGCGACTCGCGTGGCTACGCGGCGGCGCTGACCAATCTCGTCCTGGTGCACGTCGCGATGGGTGAGTACCTCGACGCGGCCCAGGCGTGGCGGGCCGCGCTGCGCGAGTACGAGACGGTGGTCGATCCGACCAACCGGGCGGTGGCGCTGCTCAACGCGGGGGCGGCGCTGCTCGGCACGGCGCCGGGCCAGGCCGACCAGGCGTCGGCGTGGCTGACCGAGAGCCTGCGGCTGCGGGCGGGCGGTCGGGCCGACGCGGGGCTGGGTAGGACGCTGTTGCACCTGGGCGACTCGGAAGCCGCCCGGGAGCGCCACGACCTCGCCCGCCGACACTGGATCGACGCCTCGGCGGTCTGCGAGTCGGTCGGCGACGAGGAGGGTCAGCGGGCGGCCGACGACCGCCTGGCCGACATGCGGTCCGTGGAGCCGACGTCGGGGTGATCCGACGCCTCGCGGGCCGCGTGCCCGGTGCCGACGGTCAGAGGGTCTCGCCGGGGGTGAGATACCGGTAGCCGGGGACGGTCTCGCCGAACCAGCCGTTGACGCTGGCCAGGCCACGTTCGTTGAGCTGCGCGTCGTGGATCGCGACGACCCGCTCCGCCTCGGCTGCGACGGCGAAGTCGACGGCCTCGGTCAGCTTCAGCCAGGACGCCTGCGCCGGGACCAGGAGGGTCCGTATCGGTCGGCCGGGTGGATGCAGTGAGTCGCCCGGGTGGTAGACGTCGTCCCCGACCAGGTAACCGAGGTTGGCGCAGTCGGGCTGACCACCGTGGATGGTGGCGTGTCGTCCACCGACCGCGGTCACCTCGAGACCGGCGGCGGTGAACCGGTCGCCGGCCCGCACCCGGGTCACCGGCAGGGGTGCCAGGTCCGGCAACACGGCGCCCTCCGGCGCGAAGACCGGCACGCCGAGGCCGGCCAGCCGCAGGACGTCGATGTGGTCGGTGTGCTCGTGGCTGACCAGCACGGCGTCCGCGCCGACCAGTGCGCGCGGCTCGCTCCAGGTGCCGGGGTCGATGACGAGGACACCGCCGTCCTGTTCGAGCCGTACGCAGGAGTGGGTGTACTTGGTGATCCGCATGGCGCGACGCTAGGTCAGTCGGCCGCCGGGCGTGGTCCCGCGACGGCGGCGGCGGACGGGCGGTTCGTCGGCTGCCGCCGCCACCGCCTGGCACAGGTCCACGAGTGGGTCGTCGGCCTGAGCCGCGCAGGCGACCTGTCTCAGCAGGTCCCGCAGCTCGCCGCGCTGGGCGGGGGTGAGCGTCCGGAGCAGTCGGGTCTCGACGCCCGCCAGTGCCTCGCGGCGGCGTCGGGCCGCGTCGCGGCCGGCGTCGGTGAGCGTGACCAGGCGGCTGCGCCGGTCGACGGGATCGGGACGGCGTACCACCAGCCCGTCGCGCTCCAGGTCGTCGATCAGGTATGTCAGGACGGTGCGGTCGATCCCCAACTCCTCGGCGACCGCGCCCTGGTTGCGGGCGGGCTCCCGGTCGGCCGCGACGAGCACCTGGTAGCCGCGCGGGCCGCCGGGCAGGTCGCCGGCGACGTGGTCGGCCGCGCGGATGTAGGACCGGAAGACGACGCCGAGCATCCACCCGAGGTCGTCGGTGATCGGGTCGGTGCGGGGATCACTGTCCTGCGGACCGGTCATCCTCACAGATTAACCCAGATCACAGATTTTATTGGGCGAAGATGTTCTGTCCGCAATAACATCTGTGGTGCGGGGTGATCACCCCGAGAACGGGAAGGAACGCAGACATGAGCGACTACGGGCACTCCCTGACCTTCGGGTCGTTCCTGACGCCCGGCAACGCCGACCCGGCCGGGCCGGTCGGCCTGGCCATGCTCTCCGAGCAGGTCGGGCTCGACCTGGTCACCTTCCAGGACCACCCCTACCAGCCGGCCTTCCTGGACACCTGGACGCTGCTCAGCTTCGTCGCCGCACGCACCGAGCGGGTACGGCTGGCCGCCAACGTGACGAACCTGCCGCTGCGACCGCCCGCCGTGCTCGCCCGCAGTGTCGCCAGCCTCGACCTGCTCAGCTCCGGTCGGATCGAACTCGGACTGGGCGCCGGGGCGTTCTGGGACGCCATCGAGGCGATGGGCGGTCGACGCCTCACCCCCGGCCAGGGCGTACGGGCCCTGGAGGAGGCAATCGAGATCATCCGCGAGATCTGGGACGCCGAGGCGCGGGGCGGCGTCCGGGTGGACGGCGAGTTCCACCGGGCGCTCGGCGCCAAACGCGGTCCGGCGCCCGCCCACGACGTCGGCATCTGGCTCGGCGCGTACAAGCCCCGGATGCTCGCGCTGACCGGACGGCGGGCCGACGGCTGGCTGCCGTCGCTGGCCTACCTGCAACCCGGCGACCTGGCCAAGGGGAACACGATCATCGACGACGCGGCCACCGAGGCCGGCCGGTCGCCGGAGGACGTCCGACGGCTGCTCAACGTCAACGGGCGGTTCACGGCGACCGGTCGCGGGCCGCTGGACGGTCCGGCCGAGCAGTGGGCCGAGGAACTGGCCGACCTCGCCCTGACCGACGGCGTCAGCACCTTCATCCTCGGCACCGACGACCCGGACGACCTGCGGCGCTTCGCCGCCGAGGTGGCTCCGGCCACCCGGGAGCTGGTCGCCTCCGAACGCGCCTCCGGTCGCGGCGGTGGCACGCCCACGCCGACCGACCGGGCCGAACCGTCCCCTGGCCCGACCTCGGCCGCCGCCGGTCGGACCGCCCGACCGGCGCGCCCCCGGGCCGAGCTCGGGTCGAGCGCCTTCGCCGTGGTGCCGACGCCCGACGACGGCGTACGCCGCAGCGACGTCCGGGTGTGGGACGAGTCGGCCCGGCCCAGCGGCCCGGCACCGGACCCGACGCGCACCTACACCACACACGAGCAGGCCGGCGCCCAACACCTGATCGACGTCCACGACGGCCTGCGCAGCGAGCTGGCCCAGATCCAGGACCTGATCGAGCAGGTCGCGGCCGGGCTGGTCGACGTCGGCACCGCCCGATCCCACATCAACACGATGACCATGCGGCAGAACAAGTGGACGCTGGGCACCTACTGCGAGTCCTACTGCCGGGTGGTGACCACGCACCACACCATCGAGGACCGCTCGCTCTTCCCGCACCTGCGCCGCACCGACCCGCGCCTCACGCCGGTGATCGACCGGCTGGAGGCGGAGCACCACGCCATCCACGACGTGCTGGAAGGCGTCGACCGGGCACTGGTCGCGTTCGTCGCCACCCCGGACGGCACCGCCGAGCTGCGGGCCGCCGTGGACCTGCTCAGCGACACGCTGCTGTCACATCTGGCGTACGAGGAGCGTGAGCTGGTGGAACCGATCGCCCGCCTGGGCGCGCACTGACCACCGGCGGGCCGCCCCCGTCAGGCTGCGGGTGCCCGGCGCATCCCCCACACCCGGGGACCGCCGTCGGGCACCCGCACCTCACCGGTGACCACGAAACCGAGCCGCCGGTAGAAGCCGACGTTCCCCTCCGAGGAGGTCTCCAGCACCACCGGGAGCCCCGCACCGGCCGCGTCGGCCAGCCCCGGCCCGAGCACCCGGGAGCCGAGACCGGCGCCCCAGCGGTCGCGACGCACCCCCACCGTGGCCAGCAGGTACGCCGGGTCCGCGGAACGCAGCGGCGCGCACGCGGCCTCGGCGGCCACCGCGGCCTCGTGCCGATCGCCGGCCAGCTCCGCGTTCCGGGCGGCCAGATCGACCCAGACCTGGTCCGGCACCGACCGGTCCGGTGACAGCCACACCGCGACCGCGACGATCCCCCCGGCCGGCTCGACCGCCGCCCACACGTCGCCGTACGGCAGGCCCACCGCCTCGACGGTCAGGGCGAACAGCGCGGTCAGCCGTTCCCGGTGCCGGTCCGCCGCCACCGTCCAGGCGGTCCACGGGTACCCGTCGAACGCGTCGGCCAGTGTCCGGGCCGCCCCGGTCACCTCGTCGGCCGCCAGCCGCCGTACCTCGATCTCCATCCGTCCTCCCGCCCCCGTCGGCACCGGCAGGCATCCTCGCACGTCGCCCCCGCTCCGGTGCACGTCATGCGGTCGCGGGCCGACCGACCGGAGCGGGGACAATGGGGGCGAGACGGGGAGGTCGGGTGTCACAGTTCGAGGGGTCGACCGGAGCGAGCATGCGGACGCCGCGCACCGGCGCGCAGGACAGCCGGTTGCGGGCCGACTGTGGGCGGTGCTTCGGGCTCTGCTGCGTCGCCCCGGCGTTCTCGGCGTCGGCCGACTTCGCGGTCGACAAGCCCGCCGGGCAGCCCTGCCGCCACCTGCGCACCGACTTCGCCTGCGGCATCCACGTCGACCTGCGTGATCGCGGCTTCCCGGGTTGCACCGTCTTCGACTGTCACGGGGCCGGTCAGCGCGTCGCACAGGAGACCTTCGGCGGGCGGGACTGGCGGGCCGCGCCGGAGACCGCATCGCTGATGTTCGACGTCTTCGCGGTGATGCGTCCCCTGCACGAGCTGCTCTGGTATCTGACCGAGGCGCTCACCCTCCACCCGCCCGACGCGCTGCGCGCGGACCTGGGCGCCGCGCTCGCCGAGACGGAACGGCTGGCCGGGGGCAGCCCGCAGGACCTGCTGGCCCTCGACGTCGAGGCCTACCGGGGGGAGGTCAACCGGCTGCTGTCGCGTACCGGCGACCTGGCCCGGGCCCGTGGCGGCCCGCCGGGCGCGGACCGGCGCGGCACCCTGCTGGTCGGTCGGGACCTGCGCCGGACCGACCTACGGGGGGCGAACCTGCGCGGCGCGGTGTTGATCGGCGCCGACCTGCGCGGGGTGGATCTGGCCCGGGCCGACCTGACCGGCGCGGACCTGCGCGGGGCGGCGCTGGACGGGGCCGATCTGACCGCCGCGTTGTTCCTGCACCAGTCGCAGGTCGACGCCGCGCGCGGCGACCGGCGGACCCGACTGCCGGACCGGGTAACCCGACCCGCGCACTGGTCGGCGCTGCCGCTGACTTCCCGTCCGGCGGGCCGTCGGCCGAGGCGACGCTAGCGGCGGGTCGAGGCGACGGCCGCCCGCGCCTCGCTCATCCCCTGGTTGGCCAACGCGTCCGCCCGCTCGTTCTCCGGGTGCCCGTTGTGGCCCTTGACCCACAGCCAGGTGACCTGGTGCCGGGCGCAGGCCGCCTCCAGCCGCTGCCACAGGTCGGCGTTCTTCACCGGTTGCTTCGCCGCGGTCCGCCAACCGTTGCGCTTCCACGAGGCCAGCCAACTGGTGATGCCGTTGCGGACGTACGTGCTGTCGGTGTGCAGCTCGACGGTGACCGGCCGGGTCAGGCTCTCCAGGGCCTCGATGGCGGCCATCAGCTCCATCCGGTTGTTGGTGGTCGGTGTCGCCTCACCACCACACAGCTCCCGCTCGTGGGAGCCGTACCGCAGCAGGACACCCCAGCCGCCCGGGCCGGGATTGCCGCTGCACGCACCGTCGGTCCAGATCCGCACCACCCGACCGGCCGCCTCGTCCACCATGGGGCAAACCTACCGAAGGCTCCCCCGACGGCCGGGCCCGGCACCCCGGTGCGACCGGGCGGGTCAGCGGGGCGGGGCGTCCGCGTCCGACGGGGCGACCACGGCGGGCGGGACGGTCCAGGGCGGACGGCGGCCCGGCGCGATCCGGTCGCGGAGCCGACCGGCCGCGTCGGCCACACCGGCGGTCACCATCGGCAGCATCCGGGTGGAGCGCATCACCGCCAGGTCCTCGGCGCGGGTGGTGCCGCCGTCGAGGAACCGCAGCACCCGCGACGGCGGGTTGCGGTCGAACAGCCGACCGAAGAACTCCGGACCGCCGACCAGGTCCCGGTCCAGGGCCCGCAACGCCACCGCGTCCATCCAGCGGTGCCGAGGCGGGTACGCCGACGCCGGCACCGGGTCCCGACCGGCGGCCACCTCCCGGGCCACCTGCTCGGCCTGGCGGTGCATCGCCGAAAACGTGAAGCCGGTCGACGGGCGGGTGGCGCCGCCGGCCGTGCCGAGACGGACCACCCGGGGCGACGGTCGGGCCACGAACGGCCCGTCGGTCATCGGGATGACGCCGTTCTCCACCTCGGTCACCGTGAGCCGGGCCGGATCGAGCCCGAGCAGGTCCCGGTAGCCGGCCAGGGCCGCGTCGTACGCCGCCGAGGTGAGCAGGTCCGGTCCGAACTCGGTGTACTCGACCAGGGCGTACCGGCTGTCGACCGGTAACACGTAGCCGAACGAGACGCCCCGGACCGGTTGCGGGGTGCGGAAGTCCATCAGCACGGCCCGTTCCGGGTCGAACACCGGCCGGTCCGCCGCCAGCCACCAGCCACGGAAGTGCTGCAACCAGTTCGTCCGGCCGGGTCGACGCGGTGGCCGGGGCCGGGAGTCCAGCACCCAGGCGGCACGCAGGGGGCCGTCGCCGGTACGCACCACCACCCGGTCGCCCTCGTCGTGCACCTCCTCGGCACCGGCGACGATCCGCCGTACCCCGAGACGCCGTTCCGCCTCGGCGGCCCGGTCGTAGATCGGGCCGGAGCGCAGCATCGCGTACCGCAGGGGGTTCAGGTCCAGGGTGCGGTGCGTGCCGGGCGTCACCACCTCGACCTGCGTCCAGCTCGCGACGAGCAGCTCGTCCAGGTCGTTGCCGGGCTCGTCCCAGAACGCCCACGTGCGGTCCTGGCCACGCCGGTGCACCGGGTCGACGACCGCGATCCGCAGGTCGCGTACGCCGTGCCGGGCCAACGCGGCCAGCACCAGCGAGGCGGCACCACCCCCGCCGACCAGGGCGAGATCGACGTCGACCGGCGCGGAACTCATCCGGTCACGCTGCCACACCGGCCCCGCCGTCGTGGTGTCAGGCCCCGATCAGGGTCGGCGCGACGGTCGATAGGGTCACCGCACCGGCGCGTCGCCGTGCCGCGTGCCGCCACCGGAGGACGTCATGACCACCCGCGCCGCGAACACGCTCACCGCCCGCTGGGCCGCGACCCTCGACGACGAGGCCACCGTGCTCTCCGGCGCGGGCGTCTATCCGCTGCTGGCGCTGCTCGCCCGGTACGCGGACGGTCCGGCCCGGGACGAACTGTCGGCCGTGGTCGGTGACCCGACGGGCGTGGACCTCACCGACTCCCCCACCACCCGGATGGCGCTCGGCTTCTGGGCACGGCGTGGCCTGCCGCTGTCCGAGCGGTGGCGCACCGAGATACCGGCCGCCCTGCGCGGCGAACTCACCGGGGACGAGGCCGTCGACCAGGCAGCGTTGGACGCGTGGGCGGCCGCGCGGACCGACGGTCGGATCACCGCCATGCCGGTACGCGCCACCAGCGGGACGGCGATGGTCCTGGCCAGCGCGCTGTCGGTGCTCACCACCTGGAAGAAGCCCTTCGACAACACGCGGTGCCGGCCCACCGACGGTCCCTGGTCCGGACAGGATCTCGCCGGCCTGCGCCGACGCGGCCGCGACCTGGACGCCCTGCGGGTGGTCGACGCCGTCGGCGGGCCGGTGAGCCTGCTGACGGTCGAGGGCACCGAGGACGTCGACGTCCTCCTCGCCCTGGGTCCCGCCGGACACGGTCCCGCCGAGGTGCTGCCCGCCGCGATCGGCGTACTCGACGGGGACGCCCCCGCCCTGCCGCTCACCGACGGGCCGGGCGTGACCGAGCAGATCGTCGACGCCTCGGACGCCACCCCCGAGTTGACGGTCTCCACCGTCGCGTTCACCGTCGACGCCTCCCACGACCTGCTGCGGCAGCCCGGTCTGTTCGGGCTGACGGCCGCAACCGATGCCACCGGGGATCACTTCCCCGGAATCACCGCGCGGCTGTCCGTCACGCAGGCCGTGCAGAACGCCACCGCCACCTTCCACGCCACCGGCTTCTCCGCCGCCGTGGTGACGGCCTTCGCGATGCGGGCCGGTGCGATGCGCCCACGGGCCACCGCACGCAAGCGGCTGGTCGAGTTGACCGTCGACCGGCCGTTCGGCTTCGTCGCCGTACACCGACCGACGAACCTGGTCCTCGTAGCCGGCTGGGTCACGCACCCTGCCGTCGTCGTGTAAGGAAGGGCCCCCTGCTATCGCCTGGTGTATAGGAAGGGTCCCTTCCTAACATCTCTTCACGGACAGACGCTGCCGGCCGGTACCCGTGGGTACCGGCCGGCGGCGTTCTTGCTCCCCCTTG
>NZ_SISL01000264.1:0-8242 GCF_004307965.1 Verrucosispora sp. SN26_14.1
GGCTGGGCGGGGCGGCTGCCGAGGCGGCCACGGCAGGGCCGGTGCCGGCGGGTTCGCGGGGGGTGTCGGCGCCGACGAGGTACGGGATGCCGCCGAGCGCGGTGCCGAGCACCGGCCGCCCGCTGGCCAGTGCCTCGATGATCACGGTGGGGAGTACGTCGTGCCAGGTGGAGGTGGCGAGCACGACGGCGCTGGCGTTCAGCGCCTCGCGTACCCCGGCCCGGTCGAGCGGGCCGAGGAAGGTGACGTCGGCGCGTTCGGCCGCCGCCGCCTCGACCAGCGGACGCAGTTCGCCGTCACCGGCCACGCGCAGTGGGCCCAGTGCGCCGTCCGGGTGCCGGCGCCACGCCTCCAGCAGCAGGTCGAGCCCCTTCTCGGGGGAGAGCCGACCGAGGAAGAGGAAGCCCCGGCCCAGCGGCGCGGGGGTGCCCGGGTCCGGGATGGCGTTCGGCTTGACCACGATCCGCTCGTCCGGGATGCCGTAGTCACGCAGGTGGTCGGCGACCGCGCTGGTCAGCGCGATGAACCGGTCCACCGACTTCCAGGTGCCCCGGTGCACGGCCAGGGTGGTCGCCATCAGCGCGCTCTGTGCCCGCGACCCCCGGTAGCAGCGGTGTACCACCGCCGGTACACCCAGCGTCCGGCCCCGGCAGTCCTGGCAGATCACCCCGTCGCGGAAGTACAGGCCGGAGGAGCAGACCTGGCGGTAGTTGTGCACCGTCTGCACCACCGGCACCCCGTGCCGGTGCGCGGTCCGCACCACCCAGGGCGAGAGCAGCGGGTACGGGTTGTGCAGGTGCAACACGTCCGGACGGTGCTCGGTGAGCAGCCGACTCAGCTCCTGTTGCGCCCGGGGGGCGTAGATCGGCGAGATCGGCAGCAGTGCCTTCGCCGTCTTCGGCATCGACGGGATCTCGTCGGAGCTGCGCAGGAACGGCAGCACCTCCACGCCGGCTGCGGCGAGCTGGGAGATCTCCACGTCGACGATGGTGTTCTCGCCGGACGGCTGGGCTTCCCGGTACCGGTTGTGCGCCACCACGATTCTCACGGCAAAGAAGGCTACCGTTGACCTGTGCCCGAACTACCGGAGGTAGAGGCGCTCGCAGGCTACCTGCGGCAGCGCGCGGTGGGCCGGCGTGTCGACCGGCTGGAGGTCGCCGCGATCAGCGCCCTGAAGACGTACGATCCGGCGCCGAGCGCGGTCGTCGGCCGGACGGTGACCGACGCCCGGCGACACGGCAAGTTCCTCGACGTCGTCTTCGACGGCGGCCTGCACCTGGTGGTCCACCTGGCTCGCGCGGGCTGGCTGCACTACCGGGAGGCGTTCGCCTCGACCGTCCCGCTTCGTCCCGGAAAGGGGCCGATCGCCCTCCGGGTACGCCTCGACGACGGTTCCGGCTTCGACCTGACCGAGGCCGGTACGCAGAAGAAGCTCGCCGCCTACCTGGTGACCGACCCGCAGACGGTGCCCGGGGTGGCCAAGCTCGGGCCGGACGCGATCGCCGCCGACCTGAGCGCCTTCGCCGAGGCGCTGCGCAGCCGCCGGGGCCAGGTCAAGGGGGTGCTCACCGACCAGTCCGTGCTGGCCGGGGTCGGTAACGCGTACTCGGACGAGATCCTGCACGCCGCGAAGCTGTCGCCGTTCGCGCTGACCGACCGGCTGAGTGACGACCAGATGGCGACGCTGCACGCGGCGACCCGGCGGGTGCTCGGCGACGCGGTGACCCGTTCGCTGGGGCAGCGCGCCGCGGAACTCAAGGGTGAGAAGCGGTCCGGGCTGAAGGTGCACGCCCGCACCGGGCTGCCCTGCCCGGTCTGTGGGGACACCGTCCGGGAGGTCTCGTTCGCCGATTCGAGCCTCCAGTACTGCCCCACCTGCCAGACCGGCGGCAAGCCGCTGGCTGACCGACGGCTGTCCAGACTTGTACGGTGAGTGACGTTGCTCATCGACTACGGAGCGGAATCGGACGTGGGTGTCGAACCGCCGCTCGCACGCTCTACCCGGGCCACAATCCATCGGTATAGTGGCCCGGTCCCCGGCTTCCGGACGGCGCGAAGTCGGCCAGATCCCAGGCGAACACGAGTCTGTCGCGCAATGTCCCCCGGGTCCGCGACGGGCGCGGATCCGCGTGGGAAGCTGGAACGGTGGGCGACGCGGGCCATCACGGCGAGTGAGCGGCACGTGTCATGCGGGAGGACATGGTGAGGTGACGACTAGCCTCCAGCGCCCGGTGACCAACGAAGGCCGGAGCAGATTCGTGCGGCACGTCGACAGCTTCGAGATCCAGCCGCCGACCCCACCCTCCACCAGCGGCGTACCGCGATCGGCGTGGGCGCGGGCGCGGCGACGCGTCTCCCGCTGGCACCGCCCGTACACGGCGATCCTGCTGCTGCTGGACTTCGCCGCCGTCGCCTTCTCCAGCTACACCGCGATCCACAGCTTCGACCAGGCCACCGCCGGTTTCTACGACGCGCAGAACGACCCGACCTGGTTCTTCACGGTGGCCTTCCTGCTGTTGCCGCTGGGCTGGCTGGTGGTTCTGTGGTTCAACGGCGCCTACGACCGGCGTTGTCTCGGGCTCGGGCCGGACGAGTTCAAGCGGGTGATCCGCGCCGGGGTCACGGCCTGCGCCACGGTGTCGTTCCTCGCCTTCGCCACCAAGACCGACCTGTCCCGGTTCACCGTCGGCACCGCCCTGCTGATGGCGCTGCTGCTGATCCTGCTGGGCCGGATCCTGGCCCGCTTCGTGCTGCACGTGGTCCGGCGCAACATCCAGCAGGCCGCGCACCGGATGGTGCTGGTCGGCACGCTGCCGGACTGCCTGGAGGTCTACACCGCGGTCACCCGCAACCCGTCCGCCGGGCTGGTCCCGGTCGCCATCCACATCACCGACGGGTACGCGGCAGCCCGGGGCGTGCAGACCCCGGTCCCGGTGTACGCCGGACGCGACGTACTGGCGCTGGTCCGTGAGGTCGGCGGCGACACCATCGCGGTCTGCGGCTCGGCCAGCTCCGAGCCGGGCGAGCTGCGCCGGCTGGCCTGGCAGTTGGAGGGCTCCGGGGTCGACCTGGTGGTGGCCCCGCAGTTGACCGACATCGCCGGCCCCCGGGTGCACATCCGCCCGATCGAGGGTCTGCCGCTGCTGCACGTCGAGGAGCCGACCCTCTCCGGGCCCGCGCTGCTGGCCAAGAGCATGATGGACCGGGTCGGCGCCGGTCTCGGCCTGCTGATGCTGGTGCCGGTCTTCCTCGCCGTCGCCGTCGCGATCCGGATCTCCGACCCGGGTCCGGTCTTCTTCCGCCAGCCCCGGGTGGGGCACGAGGGACGGACGTTCCGGGTGTGGAAGTTCCGCACCATGTACGTCGACGCGGAGGACCGGCTCGCCAGCCTGACCGACCAGAACGAGACCGACGGCATGCTGTTCAAGATGAAGCAGGATCCCCGGGTCTTCCCGGTGGGCCGTTTCCTGCGTGCCTCGTCGCTGGACGAGCTGCCTCAGTTGATCAACGTACTCAAGGGTGAGATGTCGTTGGTCGGACCGCGCCCGCTGCCCGCCGACGACGGCGACTTCCTCGGTGACGTACGACGCCGACTGCTGGTCCGTCCCGGTATGACCGGCCTGTGGCAGGTCTCCGGCCGCTCGGACCTGTCCTGGGACGAGGCCGTCCGGCTGGACCTCTACTACGTCGACAACTGGTCGCTGGCGTACGACCTGAGCATCCTGTGGCGCACCGTGGGCGTCGTGCTGGCCCGCAAGGGCGCGTACTGACTCTTGGCCCGGCGGCCGGAAACGACCAGGATCGTCGGCGTGGGTGGCAACCTCTCCGCCGTCGTCGGCGTCATCTCCCTGGTCGCCGTACTGGCCGGGGCCCTGTACGCCGTCGGTCGGCTGCGCGGTCGACGTGGCATCGCCACCCCCGGCCAGCGGGCCACCTACGAGGTGCTGCACACCGCCGGGTTGGCCGCCGAACCGCTGCGTGCCGGGCTGAACCCGGCCGGCGCGGCGAAGGCGGCCCGCCACCTGCGCACCCTGGTCGGGGCCGAGGGGCTGGCCTTGACCGACACCGACGACCTGCTCGCCCTGGACGGGCGGGGCGCCCACCACGGGGACCAACTACGCGCGGCGGCCCGGCGGGTGGTGGCCTCGGAGCGGTCGACGGTGCTCGGCGAGGCGGAGCTGTTCTGCGACCGCGTCGACTGTCCGGTCCGGGGTGCGGTGGTGGCTCCGCTGGCCGGCGCGGAGGGCCGGATAGCCGGTGCCCTGGTCGCCGTCACCGACGGCGTGCCCGCCCCCGGTCTGGTGCAGGCCACCCTGGAGACCGCCCACTGGGCGGGCAGCCAGCTCGCCCTCGCCGAGCTGGACTCGTCCCGGGAGCGGCTGGCCCGCGCCGAGGTACGGGCGCTGCGGGCGCAGATCAGCCCGCACTTCATCTACAACGCGCTGACCGCGATCGGCTCGTTCGTCCGGACCGACCCGGAGCGGGCCCGGGAGCTGATCCTGGAGTTCGCCGAGTTCACCAGGTACTCCTTCCGGGCGCACGGGGAGTTCACCACGTTGGCCGAGGAGCTGCGGTCGATCGATCGCTACCTCACCATCGAACGGGCCAGGTTCGGCGACCGGCTCCAGGTCCGGCTCCAGATCGCCCCCGAGGTGCTGCCGGTGACCCTGCCGTTCCTGTGCCTGCAACCACTGGTGGAGAACGCGGTCCGGCACGGCTTGTCGCGTAAGCCCGGCACGGGCATGGTGAGCATCGAGGCCCGGGACGCGGGAGCCGAGTGCCACATCACGGTGGAGGACGACGGAGTGGGGATGGATCCGGCCACGTTGACCGCCGGGATCGCCGAGCTGGCCGGTGCCACCGGCGACCCCGGCGACGACCCGGGCCAGCACGTCGGCCTCTCGAACGTCGACGAGCGACTCCGGTCGGTCTTCGGTGACGGCTTCGGCCTCGTCGTGGAGACGGGGCTGGGCTCGGGAACGAAGGTGAGCATGCGGGTACCCAAGTTCCATCCCGGCGTACGAGCCGGCTCGTGACCGGCAACGGCGGCCCGGCCGCTCCCGGCTTCCTGCGCGTCCTCGCGGTGGACGACGAACCGCCCGCGCTCGACGAGCTGGCGTACCACCTGCGCGCCGACCCCCGGGTGGCCCGGCTGCACACGGCGGGCGACGCCACCGAGGCGCTGCGGGTGCTCCGCGACGGCGACATCGACGTGGTCTTCCTGGACATCCGGATGCCCGGCCTGGACGGCATGGAGCTGGCCCGGGTGCTGCGCCGGTTCGCCCGGCCACCGGCGATCGTCTTCGTCACCGCGTACGACGACGGCGCGGCCGACGCCTTCGACCTCGGCGCCACCGACTACGTCCGCAAGCCCGTCCGGTCCGAACGGCTCTCCGAGGCGTTGCGTCGGGTGGTCGGCTCCCGGGTGGTGCCGTCGCACCCGGCCGCGCTGGCCCGCGCCGAGGAGGACCCGACCATCCCGGTCGAGTTGGCCGGCACCACCCGGATGCTGCCCCGTTCGGCGGTGCGGTGGGTGGAGGCACAGGGCGACTACGCCCGGCTGCACACCGTCGACGGCGCCCACCTGGTCCGGGTGTCGCTGGCCACGCTCGCCGAGCGCTGGGCCGACGCCGGTTTCGTCCGGATCCACCGGTCGTACCTGGTGCAACTCCGGCTGATCGCCGAACTCCGGCTGGTCAACTCCGGGTACGTGGTGGTGGTCGACGGCACGGAGCTGTCGGTGAGCCGGCGACACATCCGGGAGTTGAAGGACAAGCTGGTCCGCGCCGCGAAGCAGGAGTGGAGCCGCTGAACGTGCGGCGGTCCGTTTATCGGTCCACGCGAGAATCGTCGCTGCTCTATCCTCCTGCTGCCGGTCCGGTACGGGGCGCGGGACCGGCGCGGGCGCAGTGCCTGCACGGGCCGCCCCGCACCCTCACGTTTGGACGCAGATGCAGCTAACCCTCATTCGCCGTGCCGTACTGGCCGGCATCGCCGTGGTGGCCGTCGTGGCACCCGGTGCCACCCCCGCGTGGGCGGCCGACACCGGCACGATCAGCGGTCGACTCACGACCAGTGCCGGCGCCGCCGCACCGGACGTTCCGGTGGTGGTCTACCGGACCGGCGGGTTCACCACCATCGCCGAAACCCAGACCGACGCCGACGGCACCTACACTCTCGCCTCGCTGCGGCCCGGCTCCTACACCGTCGGTTACCTTCCCCCCAACCGGCCGGAGCAGTACCACCGACAGAAGTTCCGGTCCTGGGAGGCGGATCCGGTCGTGGTGACCGCAGACGCCACCACCACCGTCGACGAGCAGTTGGTGGCCACCGGCACGGTCACCGGCCGCATCGTGGACGCCGCTGGTGAGCCTCGGTCCGGGTTACGGGTCGAGGCCCGCCCGATCGGCTCCCCCAACTGGGCCAACACGGTCACCGACTCCGACGGGCGGTACGCGATGGCCGTGCTCGCCGGCGACTACCGGGTGAGTTTCCAGCCGATCGAGGGCTCCAGGCAGGCCCAGTACGTACCGGGCAAGCTCGGCCTGCGCAGCGCGGGTGTCTTCGCGGTCACCGCCGACGCGGTGGTCGTGGCCGACGACACGGTGCTGCCGGTGGGCAACCTGTCGGGCCGGTTCACCACCGCCGCCGGGGCACCGTTGACGGAGGCGCAGGTCGACCTCTACACGCCGGACGGAGAGAACGCCGGCTGGACCGACACGGACGCCGACGGGGCCTTCGACCTGGAGGTGCTCGCCGGCGCCTACCGGGTCGGGGTGTTCAAGGACGACCGCCAGCAGTACTACCGCGGGAAGCTCGTCCCCGAGCAGGCCGACCTGGTCACCGTGCGGGGCGGGGAGCGGACCAGCATCACCGACGCCCTGCTCGGCACCGGGACCCTGCGGGTCCGGGCGGTCGACTCGGTGACCGGTGCGCCGATCGCCCGCTTCTGCGCGATGGATGCGTGCAGCAACGGCACCGGTTCGGTGATCATCCCCGACATCCCCGAGGGGCGGCACGACGTCTACCTCTACACGCCGGACGGCCGGTACCTCCCACGCAACCGCAGCGGTGTGCTGATCCGCGCCGACCAGACCACCGAGGTGACCGTCGCGCTGAGTCCGGGCGCGACGATCAGCACCACGGTGGTCGACCGGCAGACCGGAGCACCCCTTGCCGGCGTCTGTCTGGAGGCGTTCGCGAACAAGCGGGCGCTGCTGCTGGACAGCTACCCGAAGTGCAGCGACCACGACGGTCGGGTGGACATCGGACCGCTGCGGGCTGGCGAGCACAAGCTCTTCGCCGTGCCGCAGAACCAGACGTACGGCCGGCAGTGGGTCGGGCCGGACGGCGGCACCGGCGACGAGCGGGAGGCCGCCACGGTCACCACCAACCTGGGCCAGGTGTCCACCGGCCCGGTGGTCCGACTCGACCGTGCGGGCCGGGTGAGTGGTCGGGTGACGGACGTGCAGACCGGCGCGGGTCTGGCGGACGTCCACGTATCGGTACTCACCGGCCACCCCGGCGTCGGCGCGGAGGACGTCCGCACCGACGATCAGGGCGGCTACACGCTGACCCGACTCGGCCCGTACGCGTGGCCCGTGGTGTTCGGCGGGGATTCGCACGCCGCCGTCTGGTCCGGTGGCGCGTCCAGCCGCTTCAAGGCCACTCCGGTGCTGGTCACCGCTGACGCCACGGCGACCCTGGACGCGACGCTCAGCCCCGGCACGCAGTTCACCGGCACGATCAAGGACGGCACGGGTAGGCCGTTCCAGTCCGGCTTGGTGATGGCGCACAGCGTCGACACCGGCGACATCGCGGGCAGCGGCTTGGTCTCCGGCGGGCAGTTCGACCTCCGACTGACCGGACGCCAGCGGGTCTTCCTCAGCTACGAGGTCTCGCTGGACGGGGTGGACATGCACTCGGGCCGGTACCGGGTCGCCGACTCCGACGGCGTCGTTCGGCTGGTCCGTTTCACGGTGCCCGCGACCGGGTCGACGAGCGTCGACGTGGTCATCCCGACGAGCTGAACCTGAGGTGGCGGGCGGACGGCGACGCACGACGCCGTCCCCCGTCCACCGGGTTATCCACAGGCTGCACGAGTTGTCCACAGGTTGTGCACAGCCCTCTTGACATTCCCGTCCGGCGGACGAGACTGCCGGGGTGGCCGCTGCCGACGATCCCGTCCCGGCGCCCGGGGCAGCGGCAGGGCCCGCGCCATGGCCGACCCACTGCTCAACCG
>NZ_SISL01000265.1:0-8194 GCF_004307965.1 Verrucosispora sp. SN26_14.1
TGCCGGCCCGGAGCGGGCCGGCGGGCTCATGTCACCGGTGCGCCACGCAGGCGGGCGAGCGGGACGTCGGCGTCGGCGACCGCGCGTCGCACCAGGGTGACATAGTCACGGACGAAGGTGTCCGCCCACAGCGGATCGAACTCGGCCCGGGAACACAACAGCAACGCGGAGAGTTGGTCGCCCTGCGGCACCACCACGAACTCCAGCGCGAAACGCCGCCGTTCGAGCTGGGCCTCCATGTCGTCCAGTTCCTCACCGGCCATGTCCGCCCGGGTCATCAGGCTGCCGAGCAGCTGGAACAGCACGTCGTCGGTGCGTCCGGTGCCGCCCGCCACGGTGTCCGGCGGGAGCAACTGGTGCGGCAGGTCCTGGTGCCGCATCGCGTCCATCACCGTCGTGCGGGCCTGGGCGATCAGCTCGCTCAGCGTGGTGTCCGGCGTGAAGCGTTCCCGAAGCAACACCATGCTGGCGAAGAAGCCCACCGTGTCGCGCACCTGTGGCTGCGAACGGTTGGCGAACAGCGAGGCCACGGTGAGGTCGTCGGCGCCGGTCTCGGCGTACAGCAGGGCGTAGAACACCGCCAGCGTGACCGGGAAGAGCGTGGTGCGGTGCCGGCGGGCGAGCTGCCGCAGGGCGGCGGTGGTATCGGCGTCCACGTAGTGCTCGACCGAGATCCACGGCGGTTCGCCGTCGGGCACCGGACGCCGCCGGCGGGCCGGCAGTTCCACCAGGCGCGCGCCGGTCAGCTTGCCGGTCCAGTAGTCGGTGAGCCGGGTCAGGTTCGCGCCGGAGAGCTGGTCGGCCTGCCAGCGGGCCCACTGCGCGTACTGCCACTGCGGGGCGGGCAGGTCGACCGTCTCGCCGGTCTCGACGGCGTACAGGGACCGCAGGTCGCGGGCGAGCAACGCGTTGGAGTAGTCGTCGGAGCAGTAGTGGTGCAGGGTGAGCACCACCAGGTGGTGCTCCGCGTCGAGCCGGACCACCCGGGGCCGCAGCGGCCATACCGAGGCGTCGACCCCGGTGGCGACCTCGGTGGCGACGATCTCCCGGGCGGCGGCACCCGGGTCGGCCTCGGCCGACACGTCGGTCACCGGCACCGGCACCGGGCGCGGCACGTGGATCTGCTGGCGCATCCGGCGACCGCGCGGGTACGTGGTCCGCAGCGGCTCGTGCCGGGCGGTCAGGGCGGCCACCGCCCGGGTCATCGCCTCGTGGTCGTACGGGCCACGCAGGCGCCACAGCACCTGTTCGTTGAGAGCGCTGTCCCGACCCCGGTAGTGGTCCATCAGGGCCAGGAGGCGTTGACCGACGGAAGCGGGTTCCTCACGCACGAGCTCAGCCACGGACCGAGCCTAGAACAGCCCGTGGACCTTGTCGACTGTGTCGCTAGATGTATGTAGGGTCTTGCCGCCCGGCAGGCTCTCCCGGATAGTGCTCTGTATGCGAGCCGAGACCGCGCGTCCTCACCTGTCCGCGGCGTTCCTGGCGACCCAGGACGACCCGTACCCGGCGTACGCGCGACTGCGCGAACGCGGCCCGCTGTCCCGCGCCGAGTTGGGCCAGTGGCTGGTCACCGGGCACTCCCTGGTCACCACGCTGCTACGCGACAACCGGCTGGAGAGCCGGATGCCGCCGGAGTACACCCGGATCACCCTCGGGGACGGGCCGGGCGCGGACTTCCTGGACCGGATCGTGCTGACCCGTACCCCGCCGGACCACACCCGACTGCGGCGGTTCATCGGTCGGGCGCTCGGCACCCCGGTGGCGCGCCGGCTGACCGGACACATCGGTGCGGCGGCCGACGCGCTGCTCGACCCCGCGCTGGAACGCGGCACCCTCGACGTGGTGACCGACCTCGCGGTGCCGTTGCCGGTCGGGGTGGTGTGCGACCTGATCGGGATCCCGACCTCGGACCGGCCCGAAGTACTGACCCGGGTGATCTCGCTGGCCAAGGTGTTCGACGCGGCGAACCTCACCCCGTCCGACCTGCACGACATCAACGCCGCGCTGCCCTGGCTGCACGACTACCTCGGCGGGCTGCTCTCCGCCCGTCGCGACGAGCCCGGGGGGCCGACGCTGGCCGGGATGTACTGGGAGGAGTCGGCGACCGACCGGCTGGCCGTGGCGGACTTCGTCGACAACATGCTGTTCCTGTTCCACGCCGGCTTCGAGACCACCATGGGCCTGGTCTCCAACGGCGTCGCGGCGCTGCTCGCGCACCCGGACCAACTGCGCCGGCTGCGCGCCGACCCGGGCCTGGTGCCCGTCGCGGTGGAGGAGTTCCTGCGGTACGACGCGCCGATCCAGAACGTCATCCGGGTGGCCCGCGAACACGTCGAGGTGGAGGGTGTGAAGATCCGGGCGGGTCGGACGGTCCTGTTGCTGCTCGGCGCCGCCAACCGGGACGCTTCCGTGTTCGCCGACGCCGAGCGCCTCGACGTCGGTCGTGACCCCAACCCGCACCTCGGTTTCGGCGGCGGGTTGCACCACTGCCTCGGCACCGCGATGGCCCGGCTGATGTCGGTGATCGTTTTCGAGCGGATCGTGCGGTCGGTGGAGATCCTCGGTCCGGCGGGTCCGGCGGTCCGGCGTCGACACGCCAGCCTGCGTTCGTACGACCAACTGCCGTTGCTGGTACGACCGCGCTGACCCCGGGTGTGTCGGCTGTCTGCGCCGGAGTCGGCTGGGTAGGGTGGATGTCGTCTGTCGACATCAGGAGGATCCGAATGTCCGATGTGGTCGCACCGGTGATCCCCTTCCTGCGCTACCGGGACCCGGGTGCCGCCATCGACTGGCTCTGCTCCGCCTTCGGGTTCACGCTGCTGGAGAAGACGACCGGCGGCGAGGGCCAGGTGGTGCACGCCGAGTTGCGGTGGGGCATCGGCACGTTCCAGCTCGGTCCGGCCGGCTCGTCGAGCCTACCCATGGCCAGCCCCCGGGACCTGCCCCTGACCAGCCAGGGCGTCTACGTCTACGTCGGTGACGCCGTCGACGCCCACCACGACCGGGCGGTGGCGGCCGGCGCCGAGGTGGTCATGCCCCTCACCGACACCGACTACGGATCGCGGGAGTACGTGGCCCGTGACCTCGAGGGTCACCTGTGGGGTTTCGGCAGCTACGCGCCGAAGCTCGACTGACCGTCGGCTTCTTGTCGTCCGCCGGACGCAAAGAGCACATAGAGTGATTGTTCGTCCTGACAGTCTCGCCGTATCGACTCCGAGGAGTGACCCATGGCCGATTCCTCCGTGCCGCCCACCGTCGCCCCCTACATCGCCTACGAGAACCCGGCAAAGGCCATCGAATGGCTGGTGAACACGTTCGGTTTCACCACGCTCGGGGTCTTCGACGACGGGCAGGGCAACGTCTACCACGCCGAGCTGAAGATCGGTGACCACGGTCTGATCATGATCAACCCGGCCAACGGCGACCTGCGGCTCGGCGAGCCCCGGGCGCTCGGTGCCGCCACCGCCGGCACGTTCCTCCGGGTCGAGACCGACACCGAGGTGGACGCCCTGCACGAGCGCGCGGTCGCCGGCGGTGCCGAGATCCTGCTCGCGCCGGAGAGCAAGCCGCACGACTCGTACGAGTTCACCTGCCAGGACCCGCAGGGCCACGTGTGGACCATCGCGACCTACCGGACCGCGCTCGGCTGACCCACGACACACCGCGGCCCCGGTGCCCCCGTTCTCGACGGCGGCACCGGGGCCGCGGTTCATGTCGGCCGCACCCGGTCAGCGGCGCGGCAGCAGGAAGCTTCCCAACAGGGCCAGCGCGAAGCTGATCACGCTGAACCAGAGCGTGCCGACCATGGCCCGCTGGAAGCTGATCTGACTGGCCTCGAACGACCGCTCTTCGATCACCTGGACGGCCCGGTCACCGCCACCGGCGGCCACGGTCGCACTGTCGCAACCGGCCGGGGGCAGTGTCGGGTCGGCGGCGCCGAGCTGGGTGCTCACGCAGTCCCGGAACCGTTGCCCGATCTGCTCGGCCTGGCCCTCGGCGACACCGACGGCGACCAGGTCCGCGCGCAGACGCGGTCCCACGTCGTCGGTGGCGGTGGGTGCGCTGGCCGCGATCAGGCTGAAGAACAGCGTGCCGCAGGCGGCGATGCCGAGCGTCACGCCGATCTGGTAGTTGGCGTTCACCACCCCGGAGGCCGACCCGGCCTGATGACCGGGCACGTCGTGCAACGAGTACCCCATCAGCGGCGGGAAGGTCATACCCATGCCGGCGCCGCCGATGAACATCGGCACGAGCAGCTGCCAGATGGTCACCTGCGGGGTGCTGTCGATCACCCACATGAACCAGAACATGCTGGCGATCAGCAGCACCAACCCGATCTGCAGGCCCACCCGGCCGAGCCTCGGCGTGATCCACCGGGCGGAGAGCCAGCCGAGCAACGGCACCGCGATGTCCCAGGGCAGACCGGCCAACCCGGCGCGCAGGATGCTGTAGCCCACGCCGATCTGCACGTAGATCGTGATGACCAGGAAGAACGACATCACGGCGCCCTGGAAGAGGAAGACCACCACCAGGCCGGAGCTGAACGAGCGGTGCCGGAACAGCGACAGCGGCACCAGGGGCGACTCGGTGCGGGAACGCTGGTGCAGCACGAACAGCGCGAACACCACCAGACCGGCGACCATCATGCCGTACGTCCACAGCGGCCAGCCGTGCTCACGCCCCTGCACCAGCGGATAGACGATCAGCATCACCGCAGCCGTGATCAGGGTCGCGCCGACCACGTCGAGCCGTTCCCCGCGGTTGCGCTCGGACTCGGGCAGCAGCGCCCGCGCGGCGAAGAACGCCGCGATGCCGATCGGGACGTTGACCAGGAAGATCATGCGCCAGCCCAGGCCGCCCACGTTCGCGGTGGTCAGCAGCGCGCCGACCAGGGGGCCGCCGACCGTGCCGAAGGCGAGCGCGGCGCTGAGCGCGGCGAACGCCCGGCCGCGTTCCTTGGGTGCGTAGAGCAACTGGATCAAGGTGTAGACCTGCGGCACCATCACCGCGCCCATGGCGCCCTGGAGGAAGCGCAGCACGATGAGCTGCTCAGGCGACTGCGCCATGCCGGCGAGCAGCGAGGTGAAGGTGAAGCCGGCGACACCGATGAGGAACATCCGGCGTACGCCGATGATGTCACCGAGCCGACCGGAAATGATCAGCATCGAGGCGAAGGCGAGCGCGTAGCCGGCCACCAGCCACTGCATGGTGGAGGCGGTGGCGTTGATGCCGTCCCGGATCGACGGCAGGGCCACGTTGACGATGGTGATGTCGAGCAGGTCCAGGACGAACCCGGTGAGCACCACGATGAGGGCGAGGGTGCGCTTGCGACCGGTGACCGGAGGAACGAACTCGTCGGGTGGCGTCGCGGCCGGCGCAGGTGCCGACACCGTGTCGGTGTCGGTTCCTGGCGACGTGCGAGTGTCGTCAGACATCAGATCCCTCTCCTGGGGGGTTCGGTGGACGTGACGGTGGCGGGTGCGTCCCCGGTGTCCGGCAACGGACGGAGATCACCCGATCGCGTTAGGTCAGCAACTTATTGGAAATGTGTGTCGATGCGAAACCCGCCACACCGGAGCGGATCGGGTCGAGCAGTGAATTGCCGTCGTGAGTGGACACCACAAGGGGTCCACCGAGACTCGCCAGTGCGGCGGCGTACCCGGTGGGGGCATCCAGGTCGACCAGGTGCGGCCGGGCGGCGGGACGGGACGGACCCGCCCAGCGCCGCAGCCGGGCCGGCTGGTCCGGTGCGGTCACCGTGATCGTGGCCGGGTCGACGGTCAGGCCGTCCCCGGTGGCCTTGACCAGTGCCTCCTTCCTGGTCCAGTAGCGGATGAAGGCGGCCGTGCGGTCCCGGGCGTCGGTGGCCGCGACCACCGCGCGCTCGACCGGCGACAGCGCGCGCCACGGGAGGTCGCGCCCGCGTACCGCGATCCGCTCGACGTCCACGCCGACCTCGGTCCGGGAGGCGAACGCCACCGCACACCAGTGCCCGGAGTGCGCGACGGAGAACGACACCGGTGCGGCGGGTGCGCGCAGTACCGGCTTGCCGTGCGGCCCGCCGCACTGTCGGCACACCGCCTCGAAGCGCAGCTCGCTCGCCGTGGTGCCGAGCATCCCGGCGAGCACCGACCGGGTCAGCGCCCGGGCGGTGAGGTGTGTCGCGCGCGAGTGCGGATCGGTGAACCCGGCGTGCCGGTCGCGTTCCGGCGCGGACAGCAGGGCGATCAGACGCTCGTCGTCCGGTGACCCGACCTCGGCCCACCAGACCTGGCAGGTGCCCTCCCCGGGCGGGCCGGTCGCCATCGCGGGTGCCACCCTCTCCGCCGGTCACCACCGCTGCCTGACCGGCCGTCATGCCGTCGTATGTGGAGCCTATTGCAAGTAGCATGTTCTTTCTACTGTACGTATCCGTGTCGGCTTGTTACCTTGGCGTCGGCACGGACTCGTGTGGCGGTGCCGGACAACTCCGTCGAACAGGGGAGACCCAGATTGGGCGTCGAGGCCGAACACACACGACCCTTCACCCGGGACGGTATGCGGGACGACATCGCGGCCGTCCTCGGTGAGCCACCCGGCACGGTCGCGGACGACGCCGACCTGCTTCAGCTCGGTCTCGACTCGATCGGCGTGATGCGGTTGGTCGCTCGGTGGCATCAGCGTGGCGTGCCGGTGAGCTTCGCGGAGCTGGTCGAGGGACGCACCCTGGACGACTGGTGGCGGATGGTCGCCGAGCGGGCACCGGCCGACGCGGTCGTCCCCGACGCGCCGCCGCTGACCGTCGTCGACGCGGACGAACCCTTCGACCTGGCCGCGATGCAACACGCGTACTGGGTGGGACGCGGCGACGGCCAGGCCCTCGGCGGCGTCGGCGCGCACTTCTACAACGAGTTCGACGGCAGCGGGGTGGACCCGGACCGGCTCGACACCGCGGTCCGGGCACTGCTGCGCCGGCACGGGATGCTGCGCGCCCGCTTCGACGACGACGGCCGCCAGCGGATCCTGCCGACGAGCCCCTGGCCCGGCCTGACCGTGCACGACCTGCGGGCCCTCGACCACGCGCAGGCCGAGCGGACCCTGCTCGACCTGCGCGACCGGCTGTCGCACCGGCGGTTGGACGTGGCCCGTGGCGAGGTCTTCGACGTGCAACTCTCGCTGCTGCCCGACGGCGGTACGCGCTGCCACGTGCACATCGAGATGCTGGTGGCCGACGCGCACAGCTTCCGGATCCTGATGTCGGAACTCGCCCGCCTCTATCAGGACCCGGACGCCGAGCTGCCCCCGATCGGGCTGGACTACCCGAGCTACCTGGCGACCCTGCGTCGACGCCGGGTCGGCGAGCGGGACGCCGACCAGGCGTACTGGCAGGCCCGGCTGCCCGAGCTGCCCGGCCCGCCGGAGCTGCCGCTGGCCGTCGATCCGCAGCAGGTCAGCGGCCAGCGGGTGGTCCGACACCACCACTGGGTCGCTGCCGAGCAGGTCGAGCGACTGACCCGCCGCGCCCGGACGTACGGGTTGACCCTGCCGGTGCTGTTCCTGGCCGCCTTCGGTCACGTGCTGGGTCGGTGGAGCTCCGCCGGGCGGTTCCTGCTCAACCTGCCGCTCTACGACCGGCAGCCGGTGCACCCCGACGTCGCACACCTGGTCGGTGACTTCACCAACCTGCTGCTGCTGGAGGTGGACACCACCGCCGAGTGTGACTTCGCGGCCTTCGCCCGTACGGTCCAGGAGCGGCTGCGCGCCGACGCCGCCCACCCCGGCTACACCGGAGTGGACGTGCTGCGGGACCTGACCCGGCTGCGCGGCGGTACGCCCGTCGGCGCCCCGGTGGTCTTCACCAGCGCGCTCAGCCTCGGCGAACTCTTCGACGGCGAGGTACGCGAGAGCTTCGGCGCGCCCGGTTGGACCATGTCGCAGACCCCGCAGGTGTGGCTGGACGTGCAGGTCACCGAGCGTGAGCACGGCCTCTTCGTGAACTGGGACTGCGTCGAGGAGCTCTTCCCGGCCGGGCTGGTCGGCGAGATGTTCGACGCGTACCTGCGCATCCTCGACTGGCTGCTCGACGACGACGCCGACTGGGCCGCGTACCCGCCGGAGCTGCTGCCGGAGCGGACCCGGCAGGTCCGCGCGGCGGCCAACGACACGGCCCGTCCGATCCGTCGTCGCCGCCTGCACGACGACGTCTTCGCCC
>NZ_SISL01000266.1:0-8178 GCF_004307965.1 Verrucosispora sp. SN26_14.1
CCTATGTGTATAAGAGACAGCGGCACCGCAGGCCGCCGCCACGGCCCCGACCAAGCCGGCCGCCAAGCCGCAGCCGAGCGCCAAGCGCGGCACGACCGAGAAGCTGCCCCGGATCCGTTCGGCGATCGCCAAGCGGATGCAGCAGTCGCTGCACGAGATGGCGCAGCTCACCACCGTGATCGAGGTGGACGTCACCAAGATCGCCAAGCTGCGGGCGCAGGCCAAGGAGTCGTTCCTGGCCCGGCACGGCGTCAAGCTGTCGTTCCTGCCGTTCTTCGCCCTCGCCGCGATCGAGGCGCTCCAGACGTACCCGATCGTCAACGCCCGGATGGACCTCGACGGCGGGACGATCACGTACCCGGACGCCGAGAACCTCGGCATCGCCGTGGACACCGAGCGGGGCCTGCTGGTGCCGGTCATCCACAACGCCGGTGACCTCAACCTGGGCGGCATCGCCAAGCGGGTGGCCGACCTGGCCGAGCGCACCCGGACCAACAAGATCAGCCCGGACGAGATCGCCGGTGCGACGTTCACGCTGACCAACACCGGCAGCCGGGGCGCCCTCTTCGACACCCCGATCGTGCCGTCGCCGCAGTCGGCGATGCTCGGCACGGGTGCCGTCGTCAAGCGCCCGGTCGTGGTCAACGACGCGGAGCTGGGCGAGGTCGTCGCGGTCCGGTCGATGATCTACCTCGCCCTCTCCTACGACCACCGACTGATCGACGGTGCCGACGCGGCCCGTTTCCTGGTCGCGGTCAAGGAGCGGCTGGAGGCCGGCAACTTCGAGGCCGAGCTGGGCCTCTAACCGCCGTCAGCAGCACGAGAGGGCGCCCCGGTCAGGTGACCGGGGCGCCCTCGTCCGTCGGTGCGGCCGACCGGGTCGCCACCGGCACCTGCCGGCACCCCGACCTGCGACACCGGCCGGCTCAACCGGCCAGGGTCTGCTCGCTGACCTGCCAGAGCCGCTGGGCGGCCTCCGGGTCGACGGCGTACGCGGCGACGCCGGTCCGAGTGCCGGGCTCGTGCGGCCCGGCCTGCTGGCAGTCCTCGAAGTAGCGCCCGCCCACACCGTCGAGCAGCGGCGAGGTGGCCACCAGCACGGATGTGGCGGCCCCCTGCTCGGGCGTCTTCCAGGGCGCGGCCGGGCCGCTGGAGGCGCGCAGCCGGGCCAGCTCCTCCTCGTCCACGTACCGCTGGAGGTTGGTCCGGATCCCTCCGGGGTGCAGCGCGTTGGACAGGATGCCGTCGTCGGCCCAGCGGCGGCTCGCCTCCACGGCGAAGAGGACGTTCGCGGTCTTGGACTGCCCGTACGCGGTCCACGGCTCGTACTCGCGCTTCGCGAAGTGGATGTCGTCGAAGTCGACGGGTGAGCGCAGGTGGGCCGCCGAGCTGACCGAGACGACGCGGGCGCCCCCGGCTGCGGCAAGGGCCGGACGCAGCCCGGTGGCCAGCGCGAAGTGGCCGAGGTGGTTGGTGGCGAACTGCATCTCCCAGCCCTGCGGCGTCCGCATCTCGGGCGAGGCCATCATGCCGGCGTTGTTGACCAGGATGTGCAGGGGTCCGTCCCAGTTCGCCACGAAGGCGGCGACCGAGGCCGGGTCGGCCAGGTCGAGCGCGGCCACCGTGATCCGGTCGTTGCCGGTGGTACGGGTGATCTCCTCGGCCGCGCGGTGGCCCTGGTCGGGCTGGCGTACGGCCAGGGTGACGTCGGCTCCGGCGGCGGCGAGCGCACGGGCGGTCTCGACCCCGATGCCCGATCCGCCGCCGGTGACGACGGCCCGGCGACCGGTGAGGTCGATGCCCGCGACGACCTCCAGCGCGGTGGACTCGGCGGTGAACGGGGTGCTGACAGGCGTACCGATGGCCATGATCCATCCTTGTCGACAGAGGCGCGGCGGGTGTGGACCGCCGCTACGATGAGAAGCGGAGGCTCCTCCGTTACCACCACACTAACCGGAGGCTCCTCCGCTTGCCACCCGGGTTCCGGCCCAGTTCAGGAGGAGACGTGCCGCAGACCGGTCCCCGACCGCTCCGCGCCGACGCCCAGCGCAACCGCGAGCGGCTGCTGGACGCGGCCGTCCGGGCGTTTTCCCAGGCAGGCCCGGAGGTAACCCTCGACTCGATCGCCAAGGACGCCAGGGTCGGCATCGGCACCCTCTATCGCCACTTCCCCACCCGGGAGTCGCTCGTCGAGGCGGCCTACCGCAACGAGCTGGCGAAACTCTGCGACGCGGCGGCCGAACTCCGCGACCGCCTCCCACCGGTCGAGGCGATCCGGGAGTGGATGGACCGGTTCATCGACTACCTCACCACCAAACGGGAGATGGCCGACGCGCTCCGGCTGGTGATCGCCGCCGGCGCCAACCCGTACGCGGAGAGCCGCGACCGCCTCCTCGGCGCGATCGGCCTGCTGCTCGACGCGGGCGCGGCAGCCGGGACCGTACGCGCCGACGTCGACCCCGCCGACGTACTGGTCGGACTCAGCGGCGTCAGTCTCGCCTCAGGCGGCCGAGACCAGCGCGACCAGGCACGACGGCTGCTGGACCTGCTGATGGACGGGCTGCGTTACCGCCCGGGGGGCTGATCCGAAACGCACCCGGGCGACCGGCGCCGCTGCCACACTCAGGCCGTGGACGAGAGGCGCCGACGGCACCGGCTGGGACCGGCGGTCGGGATCGCACCGGGCGCCCGGGTCGACAAGTTCGAGGTCTTCTTCGACCTGGTCTTCGTCTTCTCCTTCTTCAACATCGCCCGGGCCACCGCCGCGAACATCACCGACCGGCAACTGCTGCACGCCCTGCTGGTCCTCGCCGTGCTGTGGTGGTGCTGGGTGGTGCACACGGTGGTGGCCACCCGGGTACGCATCGGCGAGGGCTTCGTACCCGTCCTGATGGTCGCCGGGATGGCCGCGCTGTTCTGCTTCGCGCTCGCGCTGCCCCAGGCGTTCATGGACGGCGGCGGCACCGAGGCCGGGCCGGTCGTGGTGGCGGTCAGCTACGTGGTCATCCGGGCCGTACACCTGGCGCTGTTCCTGCACGCCGTCCGCGACGACCCGGTGGAACGCCGCCAACTGCTCCGGTACGCCCCCGAGCTGACCCTGAGCACCGCGCTGCTGCTCGTCGCCGCCCTGCTCCCCGGTCACCTGCCCGACGACGACATGGCGGCGCTGGTCCGGGACGGCCTGTGGATCAGCGTCGTGCTGCTCCAGTACGGCACCGGGCTGCTGGCCCGCACCTGGGGCTGGGGAGTGACGTCGGCCGAGCACTGGACCGAACGGTACGACCTGATCCTGATCATCGCGCTCGGCGAGTCGGTGATCTCCATCGGCCTGGGCAGCAACCTGCTCGGCCAGGCGCCCACCCTGCCGGGGGTGACCGCCGCCGTGTTCGGCATCGTCTTCAGCGCGGCCATGTGGTGGATCCACTACGACGTGATCGGTCCGGCCGCGCGGATCGCGCTGCACGCCAGCCAGGGCCGCCCCCGGGTGCTGATGGCCCGCGACGCGTACGCCTATCTCTATCTGCCGATGATCGTCGGCATCCTGCTGTTCGCCCTCGGTGCCGAGGGCATCGTGCACGACATCGCCGAGCCCGGCGTACCCATCAGCCAGCCGGCCCAGGGACCGGACGTGCCGCTGCTGTTCTCCGGGGCGCTCTGCTATCTGGCCGGGAACATGCTGTTCCAGTGGCGCACCCTGCGCACCCTCTCCTGGCTCCGGCTGGGCACCGTGGGCCTGCTCGCGCTGGGCATCCCGATCGCCATGCCGCTGCCCGGACTGCTCGCGCTCGGTGTGCTCGCCGTGATCCTGGTCGGCATGATCGTCACCGAGGTGGTGGTGATGTCCGAGGCCCGGCACGCGTTGCGCGCGGCGGTCTTCGAGGAGCGCACCGCCCACGAGGCGGCCGAGGCCGCCTACCGCGCCCGCTGGCACGACAACCCACCCGACCCGCACCCGTGACATGCGTAGCACTCTGTAGCACCCATGGCTGGAAGGGGCGGGTGGCTGAGCACGCCCATCGGGAGATCACACAGCGAGAGTTGCGCAACGACCCCGGCGCCATCATGCGTGGGGGGGGTGGAGCGCGGAGACTCCTACGTCATCACCCGCAACGGCACCCCCATCGGCAAGCTGATCCCGCTTCGGCGGCGCACCTTCGTCCCGCGCGCCGAAGTGATGGCCGCATTCGCCACCGCGCCCCCGCTCGACGCGGAGCGATTCCGCCGAGATCTCGACTCCGCCGTCGATCAGGACCCGTTCGATCGTGAGTGGTGAGAGCACGGCCCGGGGCCTGATCGACACGGACATCGTGATCCTCCTCGGCGCGCTGGACCCGGACGAACTGCCGGAGGAGAACGACTTCGCCGGTCTGACGGAACTGGTCGACGTCCGGCACGTGCGCCGCCCCTGACTTCGTCGTTCGACAGACCCACGTCGGGTCAGCCGAGACATCGGCGTGACCGACTCGACCCAGCCGGGCGGCTGCGCGTACCCGAAGATGTCTGTATGCGGATCCTGATGGCCGGTGCGTCCGGCTTCCTCGGCACCCGACTGGTCGACCTGCTCGTGGCCGACGGGCACCAGGTCACCCGGCTGGTCCGGCGGCCACCGCGCCGCCCGGACGAGCGGCAGTGGAACCCGTCGGCGGCGCAGCTCGACCCGGCGCTGGTCGCGGAGGCGGACGCGGTGGTCAACCTGGCCGGCGCCGGGGTGGGCGACCGCCGCTGGAACGACCAGTACAAGCAGCTCATCCGCGCCAGCCGGGTGGACACCACCAGCACCCTGGCCATCACCATCGCCGGTCTGTCCGAGGCCGACCGGCCCGAGGTGCTGCTGAACGCCTCGGCGATCGGCTGGTACGGCAACACCGGCGACCGGGTGGTCGAGGAGGACGCGCCGGCCGGTGAGGGCTTCCTGGCCGACGTGGCCCGGGTGTGGGAGGCGGCCACCCGCCCGGCCGAGGACGCCGGGGTACGGGTGGTGCGGCTGCGGACCGGACTGCCGCTGCACCGCGACGGCGGGCTGCTCAAGCCGCAGTTGCTGCCGTTCAAGCTGGGTATCGCCGGTCGGCTCGGCAGCGGACGCCAGTGGATCCCGTGGATCTCGATGACCGACTGGCTGCACGCGGTCACGTTCCTGCTGGCCCGCGCCGACCTGAACGGCCCGGTGAACGCGGTCGGGCCGGCACCGGTCACCAACGCCGAGTTCACCCGGGAGCTGGCCCGCCAGTTGCGCCGTCCGGCGGTCATCCCGATCCCGGCGCTGGCCCTGAAGGCGGTCCTCGGCGGCTTCGCCCAGGAGGCGCTGACCAGCACGCGGGTTCTGCCCGGCGTACTCAACCGGGCCGCCTTCACCTTCCGCCACCCCGACCTGCCCACGGCCCTGCACGCCGCCCTGCACGACTGACCGCACGCGTCCCGCACGCCTGATCGCACCCGTCCTGCCCTCCTGGTGCGTTCGGCACCGCCGCGCCGCGCCCAGATGTTAGGAAGGGTCCCTTTATCTACACCAGGCGTTAGCAGGGGGCCCTTCCTTACAGGCGGAGGTGACGGGTCTGACCTGAGGTGTCCGGTGCGGTTGGTAACGTCCGCTAGGTGCCCAGCTCCCCGTCCTCGGCGTCCCTGACCACCTCGCCGACGCGCGTCACCCGTGACCGCCGCGCCGACCTGATCGTGACGTTGATCGCGCTGGCGCTCGCCGTCTGGGTGACCAGCGGGCTGTGGTCAGACCCGAACGGTCGCGCGATCACGGTCAACTCCAGCGACCAGGCACTGTTCGAGTGGCTGCTGGCCTTCGGCGGTCACACGGTCAGCCACGGCGAGAACCCGTTCTTCACGTACCTGATCAACGTCCCGGACGGCGTCAACCTCGCGGTCAACACCTCGATCACCGTGTACGCGGTGGTCTTCGCCCCGCTGACGTACCTGATCGGGCCGCCGGCCACCTTCCTGGTGATCCTGACGCTGAACCTGGCCGCGACGGCCGTCGCCTGGTACTGGCTGCTCTCCCGGCACCTCGTCGGCAGTCGACTCGCCGCCGCCGTCGGCGGACTGTTCATCGGCTTCTCCCCCGGCATGGTCTCGCACGCCAACGCCCACCTGAACTGGACCGCCGGCTGGCTGGTGCCGCTGCTGGTGTGGCGGCTGTTCGTGCTGCGCCGGTCGGCGCACCCGCTGCGCGACGGGGCGATCCTCGGCGTACTCGTCGCGATCTCCTTCTCCATCGCCGCCGAGGGACTCTTCTTCACCGCGCTGGCGCTCGGCCTGTTCGTCGCCGTCTGGGCACTGCACCCGGCCAACCGGGTCGAGGCGCGGTCCGTGCTGCCGTCGTTCCTGCGCGGCCTCGCGGTGACCACCGTGGTCGCCGGGGTGCTGCTGGCGTACCCGCTCTGGCTGCACTTCGCCGGGCCCCAACGCTTCCACGGCACCGGATTCGACTCGGTGATCCACTCCGAGGACATCGCCGCGTACGCCGCCTACCCGCGCCGATCGCTGGCCGGCGAGGCCGGACTGGGCACCTCGCTGGCGCCGAACCCGACCGAGGAGAACTCCTTCTTCGGGCTGCCCCTGCTGCTGCTCACGGTCGCCTGCTTCGCCCTGCTGTGGCGGTCGGCCACGCCACGACGCCGGGCCACGCTGTGGGGGCTGGGCGTCGTGGCGGTGGCCTTCACCGCGCTCTCCTTCGGGCCGGTGGCGAAGGTCAACGGCCACCGCACCGACCTGCCCATGCCGTTCGACCTGCTCGGGCAGCTCCCCGTCGTGAACGCCGCGCTGCCGGCCCGACTCGCGCTGGTGGTGACGCCGGTGATCGGGCTGCTGTTGGCGTTCGCCGTGGACCGGCTCCGCCAGCATCGGCCGGGTCGGGCGGCGGCGGTGGCCTGGACGGCCGCCTTCGCGGTCGCGTTGGTGCCGCTGGTCCCGACGCCGCTGCTCACCATCGAACGGGAACCGATCCCGCGCTTCATCACCTCCGGCGCGTGGCGCGACTACGTCTCCCCGGGCGGGGTGCTGACCCCGGCGCCGCTGGCCCTCGACGTCTACCCGGACGGCCAGCGCTGGCAGGCGTACGCGCTGGCGAACCGGCAGGGTGAGTTCGCCATCCCGTCCGGCTTCTTCCTCGGCCCCGGCGGGCCCGACGGCCGGGGCCGGATCGGGCCGGTGCCGCGTCCGTTCGGCGCGCTGCTCGACCAGGCCGCGCGCAGCGGCCTGCCGCCGATCGTCACCGAGGGCACCCGCGAGGAGGTACGCGTCGACCTGGAGCACTGGCGGATCGAGACGGTGGTGCTCCCCGACGAGGTGCACGGCGCCAAGTGGCCGGTCGACGAGGAGGCGGTACGCCGGACGTTGACGCTGCTCTTCGGCGAGCCGGAACGCGTCGAGGACGTCTGGCTGTGGCGCGTCGGGCAGCGCTGAGCCGCCCGGCCCGTGAGCCGGCTCACCGGAGGTGACCAGCGGGTACGGGTCTAGGCTGGTACGCGTGACCGCGACGACCTCCGGCCTGACGGCCGTACGTGCCGGCGTCCTCGACTACACCGCCGCCTGGGACGAGCAGCGCCGCCTGCACGAGACCGTGGTCGCCGGGGAGCGGGGCGACACGGTGCTGCTGCTGGAGCATCCAAGCGTCTACACCGCCGGCAAGCGCACCGAGCCGTGGGACCGGCCGATGGACGGCACCCCCGTGGTCGACGTGGATCGCGGCGGCAAGATCACCTGGCATGGTCCGGGGCAACTCGTCGGCTACCCGATCCTGCGCCTGCCCGACCCGGTCGACGTGGTCGCATACGTCCGGCGGGTCGAGCAGTTGCTGATCGACGTGTGCGCCGAGTTCGGCCTGACCGCCTCCCGCGTCGACGGTCGCAGCGGCGTCTGGGTGCCGGCTGACGACCGGGGCCCGGACCGTAAGGTGGCCGCCATCGGCATCCGGGTCGCCCGGGGCGTCACCCTGCACGGATTCTCGATCAACTGCGACTGCGACCTGACGTACTTCGACCGGATCGTGCCGTGCGGCATCCGGGACGCCGGGGTCACCTCGCTCTCGGCCGAGTTGGGGCGCCCGGTCACCGTGGCCGAGGTGCTCCCCGTCGTCGAGCGCCACCTGCCCACCATCACCACCGCCTGACCGCCGGGGCCGTCGCCCACGAACGGACCGCCCGGCCACGCGCCCGCCTCGCCGCCCCGCCC
>NZ_SISL01000267.1:0-8173 GCF_004307965.1 Verrucosispora sp. SN26_14.1
TGAGCGCTAGTCTCGTGGGCTCTGAGAGGGGTATAAGAGACAGCCGCAGCCGGAGGCGTAGCGCCCGGGGCCCGTGCGCCGGCCGTCCAGGAAGCTGCCAGGTGCGGATGCTGCACTGGGAGGCACGCCGAGGAGAGGAGCCGGGCAATGGGCTGGTTCAGCCGGCGGCCCCGGGCCGCAGAGGGCACCCCGACGAAACTGGACCGCGAGGCGACCCCGGAGGACCTCGCCTCCCTGGAGCAGTTCGCGACCAGTCGGCAGGGGGTGGAGTTCTATCTCGAACCGGAGACCACCGCCACCGACACCACCGTGGTCGCCATCGCGCACGACGGTGAGTGGATCCGACGGCGTACCGGGACGCCCCGGGTCGCCGGGAAGATGGCCCGCAAGCACGCCATCCCGCTGTACGAGGCGACCAAGGTCGGGTACCCGGAACGGATGCGGGCCTGGAACCGGGCGCACCCGGAACGCCGGGCCCGCTGACGGGTCCGTCCGGTGGCCGCCGCGCGGGCGGTCACGGTGGCCGGAGCGTCGATCTCCTCGGCCACCGGGGCGAGCACGGCCGAGGCGAGCGAGATCGAGGGCGGATCCTCGCCGCACGAGGCGGCACCGGTGAGGGTCAGGACGGCGACGGCGGTCAGGGCGGTGAGCAGGCGGGGCCGCGTGACTGCGGGCAGCCGCGGCGAGTCGGTGCGGCGCACCCGCCCATGCTACGAGTCGCCCCCGTCAGACCTGCGGCGCGCCGCCGTGGTCAGCGCACCGTGGCGCGGATGTACGCGACACACTCCTTGTGCAGGGTGCTCCACTCCTCCTCGAAGATCTCCTCGCTGACCTGTGCCGGCACACGAAGGTCGTGCAGCACGGCCTTGGCGAAGGCGAGCACCCGCTCCTCACCGAACCGGTCGACGAGGTAGCGGACCGCCAGGAAGGCGGTGCCGTAGCTGCCGTTGACCAGTTCCTGCGGGGTGTCGGCGTCGGGGGTCAGGCTCTCCAGCTTCCCGTCCCAGTCCCCCTCGACCAGCTCACGGACCGCGTCCAGCCCCTCGTACCGCCCGACCGGCTGGCCGTCGACGCCCGCCTGCTCGGCCAGTCCCTCGCTCAGCCACCACGTCGAATCGTCCGCGTAGTTCTTCTCCGGCAACGACGCGGCGTGGGCCAGCTCGTGTCGCAGCAACTCGTCCAGGTAGGGGCCGTACTCGAAGCTCTCCGGTCCGAGCACGATCTCGTAGTGGCCACCGCCGACGTTGATCGCGTACCCGGCACCCCACTCCGGCTGCTCACCGCCGTACCAGCGTTTCCACTCCTTCGGCCCGGCGTAGAAGATCCGGTACCGGTCGGGCGGGCTGCCCGCGACCACGTACGCGTCGGCCACCGTCGCCGCCGCCTCGGCCCGCCGCAGCAGGCCCGGCAGCCGTTTGCGGTACGCCGGCGTGGTGGCCACGACCGTACGCTCGCCCACCGCCACGACCAGGTCGCTGACCTCCCAGGGCAGGCTGCCGGGCTGCCCGTTGGACCGGCCGCTGACGTGGTGCGCGGGCTTCGACCTGGAGAGCGCGAGCAGGCGGGGCTCCGCGCCGTCGCGCCACCGGGTCTCGATCACCACCGGGCTGGGCGTGCAGTCGGGCAGCACGAAGCAGTACCGGTACTCGACCGGCAACCGCCATTCGCCCGCCCGTCCGGCCGAGGTGGGCAGCCCGCTCGGGCGCGCCTCCCAGCGGGTGACCCGCAGCGCGGTCAGTGCGCCGTACCGGCGGCGCAGGTCCTTCTGCGCGGCGGGTGCGGCGATCGCCAGGAAGCCGGCCCGGTCCCGACCGAGCAGCGCCGCCGACTGCTTCTCCAACTGCGCGGTGATCCGCTCGGCCGCCTGCCGGGCGGCGATCGTGGTCGGGTTCTCGGTCGGCGAGGCGGCGGTGGCGGGCTTCCCGAGGTCGGTGTCGGGCAGCCCGCCGGCCAGCAGCACCACCGGCACGCCGCAGGCCAGCACCAGCACTCCCGCGACCAGTGCCGTCCAGAGTGGCCATCGCCGACGCGGCGTCGCGTCAGCCGATGTCGCGTCAGCCGATGTCGCGTCAGCCGATGTCGCGTCGACCGGCGTCGTTGCGGCCGGCGTCGTTGGCGCTTGCGTCACGTCAGCCGGCGTCGGATGGTCGCCGGCCGTGGATCCCCCGTCGGTCACCGGCGCAGAGTACGGGTCCACCTGTGCGGGCGGAAGTGCCGCGACGCGCCGGGTGTGGGGCGGTCAGCCCTCGGACCCGGGCCAACTCCGGTAGGCGACTCCGAGGGCGGTCACCATCTGGTCGAACGAGCGGTCGACCTCGCGCGGCAGGCCGAAGTCACCGCCCGCCTCCAGCGAGACGAAGCCGTGCACGGCGGCACGGAACATCCGCACCCCGTCCACCGCCGCGTCGCCCTCGATCCCGTACCCGCGCAGAATGGCGTAGACCACCTCCACCGCGCGCCGACCGGCGGCCACGTGCGCGGGGTCGTCCGGGTCCGGTACCCGCTGCGTGGCCGGGTAGCGGCCGGGATGACGGCGGGCGTACGACCGGTAGGCGACGGCGACGGCACGCAACGCGTCCTCGCCACTACGACCGGCGGCAGCCGTCGTCATCTCGTCGGCGATCTCGGCGGTGGCCAGTGCGGAGAGTTGCTGCGCGAGCGCGTCGGCGCCCCTGACGTGCTTGTAGAGGCTGGGCAGGGCGACGCCGAGCCGGCCGGCCAACGCGGCGAGCGTGAGCTTGTGGTAGCCGACCTCGTCCGCCAGCCTCGCCGCCTCGCGTACCACCACCTGGGGGTTGAGCCCGGCCCTAGGCACGGTCGATCACCGCGAGGAACTCGGTCAGCTCACCGGCCATCGCCTCGGGACGGTCGGCGTGCGGGTAGTGGCCGGCCTCGCTGATCATGCGCGCCTCGGCGACCGGGAAGAGTCGTCGTGCGGCACGCGCCTCGGCGGCCGGGTCGGCGAAGTCCGGGTCCTTCGTACCCATCAGCACCAGCACCGGCTGCCGCACCCGGGGCGCGACGGCGGTCCAGTACGGCTCGACCGGGACGATCAGGCCGCGTACCGCCGCCATCCGGCCGGGCCGGCGCAGCGCCGCCACCATCGCCGTGCGGTACGCCGCGTCGTCGGCGGGCCGGTGGACCGGGAAGAGGGTGCGGTGGAAGAGCCCGAACAGGCGGGCACTGCGCAGCACCGCACCGATGGCCAGCCGCATGAACGGGTTGAGCTTGCGCTGCTCGACGAACGCGCCGACCAGCACGATGCCCTCGACCAGGTCCGGTGCCTCGGTCGCGGCGAAGACGACGGCCGCGCCGCTGGACGAGTTGCCGACCAGGGTGGCCGGGCCACCGCCGATGTCCCGGACCACCGCCAGCAGGTCGGCGCCGACCTCCGCCGGGGCGTACGACGGCCACCCGACGCTGGAGTCGCCGTGCCCCCGGACGTCGACCGACGCCACCCGGTACCCCGCCGACACCAGCAGCGGGACCAGGTGCCGGTAGGAGTGCCGGTTCTCCCCCATGCCGTGCGACAGGACGACCAACGGCCCCTGCCCGTGCACCTCGTAGGCGACACGTCCACCGTCGCGCGCGACAAAGCTAACAGTCATAGCTAGAAAGCTAACCTCATTAGCCAATTTCGTCAAGGCGACGGCCCCGGATCGCCGGTCGACGGTCCGGGGCCGGTGGGAGACGGTCGATCCCGGGAGGCCGGGCTGGCTCCGGGAGGCCGGGGTTACTTGCGGGAGGCCACGGCGCGGGCGAAGAAGGCCAGGTTGGCAGGGCGCTCGGCGAGCCGCCGCATCAGGTAGCCGTACCAGTCGTCGCCGTAGGGGACATAGGTGCGGACCGCGTAGCCCTCGCCGACCAGACGGGCCTGCTCCTCCGGTCGGATGCCGTACAGCATCTGGAACTCGAAGCGGTCGGGTCCCCGGTCGAACCAGCGGGCCCGGTCCTCGCCGATGGCGATCAGGCGCGGGTCGTGGGTGGCCAGCATCGGGTAGCCGTCACCGGACATCAGGATGTTCATGCAGCGCACGTAGGACTTGTCCACCTCGCGGGGCGACTGGTACGCCACCGACTCCGGCTCCTTGTAGGCGCCCTTGCAGAGCCGGACCCGCGACCCGGCCGAGGCCAGCTCACGGCAGTCCGACTCGGTCCGCCGCAGGTACGCCTGGAGCACCGCCCCGGTCGACGGAAAGTCCTTGCGCAGGTCAGCCAGGACGTCCAGCGTCGAATCGGTGGTGGTGTGGTCCTCCATGTCCAGGGTGACCGTGGTGCCTGCGTCGACGGCGGCGGCGCAGATCGCCCGCGCGTTGTCGTACGCCAGGTGCTCGTCGAAGGCCTGGCCGAGCGCGGACAGTTTGACGCTCACCTCGGCGGCTGGCGTCAGGCCCGCCCCGGCGAGACTCCGCAGCAGGGTGAGGTACTCGTCCCGGGTGGCGTTGGCCTGCTCGGGGGTGACGGTGTCCTCACCGAGGTTGTCGAGGGTGACCGCGAGACCGTCGTCGACGAGTACGCGGGTCACGCGCAGCGCGTCGTCGGTCCCGGCGCCGGCGACGAACCGACGCACGACGTCCCGGGAGAACGGGGCCGTCGCGACGAGCCGCTCGACCCGGGTTGACCGGGAGGCGGCGAGAATGACGGAACGGAGCATGAGCCGAGCGTAACGCCCGAGCCACCCCCCACCGCGCCCGCCCGAGGTGCAAGGAAGGGCCCCCTGTTAACACTCAGGTGTGAGAAGGGAACCCTTCTATACCTGAGGCGTTAATAGGGTGCCCTTCCTTACAAAAATCCGTACTACGGACTGCGTACCAGTACCCCGGGCGGCGGGCGTGGCGTGCATCGGTTACAACGATGGACGTGGAAAACCGCCCCCGCCGCCGGCTCCGGTCGGCCTCCGTGCAGCTCGGCGCGCTCACCGCCCTCGCGCTCGCCCTCTCCGGCTGCAACATGTCTTCCGACGACGACGATGACGACTGCGCCATGGGCCCGACCGGGGGCGGTGAGACAGTCGCCCTGGCCCTGCACACCCCGGCACCGTCGGTCGGCACGGCTGTCACGCGGGGCGCCCCGGAGCCGGTCGGCGCGTCCGTGCCGGACCGTGGCGGCTTCGGCACCCATCTCGCCTCCTGCGGCGGCTGAGCGTGCGTCGGGAGCAGGTCACCCCGCGACCCGACTGGGACGCGACGATCCGCGCGCAGGGGCTGGTGTACGTCGACACCGAGCTGCCCGACGGCGGGGTCATGTCGTACTGGGACGAGACCGCCGCGTACGCCTTCGACCTGGACGAGGTGCTGCGTCTGGAGGAGGCCACCGAGGAGTTGCACCGGATGTCGGTGGCCGCCGCCGAGCACGTGGTGGCCCGTGACCGGTACGAAGAGTTCGGCATCCCGCAGTGGGCGGCCGAGGCGGTGGCCCGGTCGCTGCGGGAGTCGCCGCCGACCCTCTACGGCCGGTTCGACCTCTGGTATGACGGCAGTTGGCCGCCGAAGCTGCTGGAGTACAACGCGGACACCCCGACCGCGCTGGTCGAGGCGAGCATCATCCAGTGGTACTGGCTGGAGCAGACCCGCCCGGAGCTGGACCAGTGGAACAGCCTGCACGAGCGGCTGGTGGGCGCCTGGGCGAAGATCGGCGCCGGCCTGCACGACCGCCGGGTGCACGTGGTCTGGTCGAACGAGGAGGAGAGCGGCGAGGACCACATGACGGCCGGTTACCTGGCCGAGACCGCCCGCCAGGCCGGGCTGGACGTGGAGCTGCTGCCGATCCAGGAGATCGGTTGGGACGGCCGTCGCTTCGTCGACACCGCCGACCGACCGGTCACCACCTGCTTCAAGCTCTACCCGTGGGAGTGGATGCTGGCCGAGCCGTACGGGCCGCTGGCGCTGGATCCGGGTACGCCGACCACCTGGATCGAGCCGGCCTGGAAGCTGCTGCTGTCGAACAAGGCGTTGTTGGCTGTGCTCTGGGAGCTGTACCCGGGGCACGAGTTGCTGCTGCCGGCGTACCTGGACTCGCCGCGCGGCATGACCGAGTACGTCGCCAAGCCCCTGCTCGGTCGGGAGGGCGCCGCCGTGCGGATCGTCACGGAAAGTGAGGAGATCACGAATCCGGGCGATTATGGCAGTGAGGGGTTCTGCTATCAGGAGTTCCGTGCACTGCCCCAATTCGACGGGAGTCACCTGGTCCTGGGCGCATGGGTGGTGGACGGCGAATCGGCCGGGGTGGGGTTGCGAGAGAGCGCCAGCCTGATCACTGATGGTTACGCCAGATTCCTTCCGCACTACATCGACGCGCCACGTCCGGGGTGAGTCGTCTACCGTTGGAGTGTGAACTTCGACGCGTACGCCCGGACCGGAGTTGACCTTGTCAACGCCCGCCTGGACGACCTCGACGACCTGCGGGCCATCTTCTGCGACGACCACGAGTGGATGCGCGACGAGGTCGCGGAACGGGATCTTGCCACCTTCCGGCGCGCACAGAAGCGGCTGCGGGACGTCTTCGAGTACGGCACCACCGGGCGGGACGGCCAGGCGGTCGCCGAGCTGAACTCGCTGCTGGAGGTCCACCCGGTGCAGCCCCGCATCTCGGGGCACGACTCCAGCGACTGGCACATGCACGCCACCGGCCGGGGCGCCTCGGTCAGCTCGGAGTACCTGGCCGGCGCGGTCTGGGGCCTGTCGGTCTGGCTCTGCGAGTACGGCAGTGCCCGTTTCGGGGTCTGCGCCGACGACCGCTGCGGCAACGTCTACCTGGACACCTCGTCGAACTGCTGCCGCCGGTTCTGCTCGGAACGCTGCGCCACCCGCTCGCACGTGGCCGCCCACCGTGCCCGCAAGCGGGCCGCCGTGCCGGCCCAGAGCGATCCGCTGACGTCGGTCTCCTGACCGGTCCCGCGTCGCCGGACGCGACCTCCGGTGCCGTCCGGGCCGGACGCGACCGAAGCCGGTCCGCCCTGTCGAGACGCGGCCGGGATCAGGCCGCCCCGACCGGACGCGGCTGAGGTCAGGCCGCCTCGACCGGGGACGGGGTGTTCAGGTGCTGGCGGGCGAAGGCCAGCGCCTCCCGCAGGTCCGCCTCGCGCACCTGTCGACTCTTCGCGCCCCGGGTGGTCACCTCGACCGCCACCGAGCCGGTGAAGCCCCGACCGGCCAGCGAGCGCAGCAGCTCGGCGCAGGGCTGGGTGCCGCGCCCGGGCACCAGGTGCTCGTCGCGACCCTCACCGGTGCCGTCACCGAGGTGCACGTGCGCCAGCCCGGCACCCATCCGGTCGGCCATCTCCAGCGCGTCGGTGTGCGAGGCGGCGCAGTGCGACAGGTCGAGCGTGTACGAGCGGTGACCCGTCTCGGTCGGGTCCCAACCGGGCGCGTACGGCACGAACTGCCGCCCGGCCATCCGCACCGGGTACATGTTCTCCACCGCGAACCGCAGCCCGCCGAACTCGTCGGCCACCGTGTCCAGCCCCTCGGCGAAGCTGCGGGCGTAGTCCCGCTGCCAGGTGAACGGCGGGTGCACCACCACGGTCGGTGCCTGGAGCGTCTCGGCCAGCATCGCCGCCCGGCGCAGCCGCTCCCACGGGTCGGTGCTCCACACCCGCTGGGTCACCAGCAGGCAGGGGGCGTGCACGCTGAGCACCGGCACGCCGTAGTGGTCGGACAACCCGCGCAGCGCGCCGGCGTCCTGGCTGACGGCGTCGGTCCAGACCATCACCTCGATCCCGTCGTAGCCGAGCTCCGCGGCGAGCTGGAACGCCGCCGCGGTCCGCTCAGGGAAGACCGAGGAAGTGGACAGGAGCACCGGGACGCGGGAAGTCACACCACCGAGGGTAGCCCCCGGCCATTGCACTAATCCGATGTTAATCCGTGAATCGGATTTTACGGACACCTGGTGTCACATCGGGTCGCGGCCCGGTCTCACACCGGCGCGAGCCGGTCCAACCGGTCCAGGATCACGCCCTCGCGCAGCGCCCAGGGGCAGATGTCCAGCGAGTCGACTCCGAGTCGGCGCATGACCGCCTCGGCCACCACGGCACCGGCCAGGAGCTGGTGCGACCGGCCGGCGCTCACCCCCTCCAACTCGACGAGCTGGGCCGGTGGGATGTGCCGGATGAAGCCGAGCACCTGCCGCAGCCCCGAGCGGGTCAGCCGACGCCGGGCCCAGAGCCCGGCACCGC
>NZ_SISL01000268.1:0-8170 GCF_004307965.1 Verrucosispora sp. SN26_14.1
GCCTCGACCGGCACCGCGGCGGCGGCGGTGACGGCCAGCAGACCGGTCAGCATCGCGGCGGTGAGCCCGACCACCGTGGCGCGGCGGAGCCGTCTTCCTGCACTGCTCATGACAGGTTCTCCTATCGAAGGAGCGTGCGCCGGTCACGGTGGGTGTCCGTACCGTTTCGGCGCGATGACGTTCTTCAGGAGCCGGTAACCGGGCCGGTGATACCTGTCGTCAGATGGTGCGAGGACGGGCGAATGCCCCGCCGGGCGGCGTCAGGCGGGGAACGGGCGGCAGGAGGCGCGGACCACGAGTTCGGTGGGGAGTCGGATGTGGGAGTCGCGCTCCACACCGGCGATCAGGTCGACGAGCAGCCGCAGCGCCTCGGCGCCCATCCGCTGGATCGGTTGCATGATGGTGGTCAGGGGCGGGTTGGTCAGCGCCGACTCCGGGACGTTGTCGAAGCCGATCACGGAGACGTCGTCGGGTACCGACAGGCCCATGCTCTGCGCCACGTCGATGGTCGAGATGGCGGAGAGGTCGTTGCCGGCGAAGACGGCGGTCGGCCGGTCGGGGAGGGCGAGCAGTTCGGCGGCGGTGCCGGCGGCGCTCTCGATCCGGAACCCACCGACGCGGACGAGCCGTTCGTCCACGGTCACGCCCGCGTCGGCCATGGCCTGCCGGAAGCCCGCCTCGCGCAGGCGGGACGACTCCAGGTCGGCGCGGCCGGAGATGTGCCCGATGCGGCGGTGGCCGAGCGAGAGCAGGTAGTTGGTGGCGAGCACGGCACCGGCGAAGTTGTCGGAGTCGACGGTGGGCAGGCCGGACGGCCCGGTGTGCGGGTCGACGGCCACCACGTGGAAGCCCTGCTTGGTCTCCACCACGGTGGGGGTGACGATCACGGCGCCGTCGATGAGCGTCCCGGAGAGCCGGGCCAGGGAGCGTCGTTCCCAGCCGACGGCGGCACCGGCCACGTCGCCGCTGGAGTACGCCAGCAACTGGTAACCGGTGCCGGTGACCTCCGACGAGGCGCCCTTGAGCAACTCGGTGGAGAACGGTTCGAACTCGGCCACCAGAATCCCCAGCACGTTCGTACGGTGGCTGCGCAGGCTCTGCGCGCCGAGGCTGGCCTCGTAGCCGAGTTGGTGGATGACCTGCTGAACCCGCTCCACGGTCGCCTGCGCCACGCCGTACCGGCCATTCACCACCTTGGATACAGTCGCGACCGAGACGCCGGCCGCTCGGGCCACGTCCGACATGTTGACACGCTGCGGGAACGCCACGCCGACGATGATAGAGGGCTCGACGAGCGCTGCCGACGGCGAGTCGAAAACGTTATCGACACCGATTGACACTGAGTTACACGGCTGTAAAACTCGCCGGCAGGCCGAGCACCGCGACTGATACGTCGAGGAGATACCGATGGCTTTGAAGCGCCGCGTAACCACCGCCATAGCGCTGTCCATCACCACCGCACTGCTTGCCGCCGGATGTGGCGGCGGGGGTGAGTCCGAAGCTCCGGAGAGTGAGCTGTTCAAGAACCCGGTGACCCTGACCTGGTGGCACAACGCCTCCCAGGACGGGCCCGGCAAGACCTACTGGGAGAAGGTCGCCGCCGACTTCACCGCGCTCCACCCCACGGTCACGATCGAGATCGAGGGGATCGAGACCAACCAGCTCCAACGCACCCGGCTGCCCGCCGCGCTGCTGAGCAACGACCCGCCGGACATCTTCCAGGCGTGGGGCGGCGGCGAGATCCGCGAGCAGGTCGAGGCCGACTACCTCAAGGACATCACCGAGCAGGCGAAGTCCGAGGTCGACAACATCGGTAGCGCCGCCGAGATCTGGCAGGTGGACGGCAAGCAGTACGGTCTGCCGTACCGGATGGGCATCGAGGGCGTCTGGTACAACAAGGACATGTTCCAGCGGGCCGGCATCGCCGCCCCGCCGACCACGTTCGAGGAGCTCAACGACGCGGTCACCAAGCTCAAGGCGATCAACGTGATCCCGATCGCGCTGGGCGCCGGTGACAAGTGGCCCGCCGCGCACTGGTGGTACAACTTCGCCCTGCGCGCCTGCTCGGTGGACACGCTGAAGAAGGCCAGCGCCGAGACGGTCTTCGACGACCCGTGCTTCGTGAAGGCCGGCCAGGACCTCAAGGCCTTCATCGACACCAAGCCGTTCCAGGACAACTTCATCGCCACCCCGGGTCAGAACGACCCGACCAGCGCCAACGGTCTGCTCGCCAACGGCAAGGCCGCCATGGAGCTGATGGGCGACTGGAACAAGGGCTCGCTGGAGACGGTGACCAACGACAAGGAGGCGCTCGACAAGTTCATCGGTTGGTTCCCGGTGCCGGCGATCTCCGGCTCCGCCGGTGACCCGAAGGCGGCGCTCGGCGGTGGCGACGGTTTCGCCTGCGCCAAGAACGCCCCGGGCGAGTGCGTCGAGTTCCTCAAGTACATCGTCAGCCCCGAGGTGCAGAAGGGCTACGCGCAGACCGGCACCGGCCTGCCCGTCGCCAAGGGTGCCGAGGACGGCGTCCAGGACCCGGCCCTGCGCTCCATCCTGGAGGCGACCACCGGTGCGACCTACGTGCAGCTCTGGCTGGACACCGCGTTCGGCAGCACCGTCGGTAACGCGATGAACGACGCGATCGTCGCCATCTTCGCCGGCAACGGGACTCCCGAGCAGGTCGTCGAGGCGATGAAGGCGGCCGCGCGCAAGTGACCGCCACCAACCCCACCACACTGGACCCTGCCGGCGGTGCCTCCGCGCCGCCGGCGGGGCTCCGGCCCGTCCGGCGCCCCTCGAAGGACCGGGCCGCCGAGACCCGACGCAAGTGGTACGAGATCATCGGTCTCACCACCCCGGCGATCGTCGTCTACGTGACGTTCGTCCTCGTACCGATGGGCTTCGCGCTCTACTACAGCCTCTTCCGCTGGCGTGGAGTCGGACCGCCCACCGAGTACATCGGGTTCGACAACTACGTCATGGCGTTCCAGGACCCGATCTTCCTCGACGCGTTGCGCAACAACGCCATCATCGTCTTCGGCTCGCTGCTGTTGCAGGGCCCGGTCGCCCTCGGCGTGGCCCTGCTGCTCAACCGGCACTTCCGGGGCCGCACCCTGTTCCGCCTGCTGGCCTTCGTGCCGTACGTGCTGGCCGAGGTCACGGTCGGCATCATGTGGAAGCTGATCCTGACCCCGAACGGCAGCCTGGACGCGCTGCTCCAGTCGATCGGGCTGGGCGGCCTGGTGCAGGCCTGGCTGGCCGACCTGGACATCGTCATCTGGACGCTGCTGTTCGTGCTTACCTGGAAGTACGTCGGCTTCGCCATCATCCTGCTGCTCGCCGGCCTGTCCAACGTGCCGCAGGAGTTGAACGAGGCCGCCGCCATCGACGGCGCGAGCTGGTGGCAGATCCAACGGCACGTCACCCTGCCGCTGCTCGGCCCCACCATCCGGATCTGGATGTTCCTGTCGATGATCGGCTCGTTGCAGGTCTTCGACGTGATCTGGGTGACCTCGGTGCCCGCCGTCCGCTCGCTCGGGGCCTCCGCCACCATGGCCACCTACATGGTGGACAACGGGTTCTTCGCCCGGCTGTGGGGGTACGGCAACGCGGTGGCGGTGATCCTCTTCGTCATCTCGTTCGTCGCGGCACTGCTGTTCCAGCGGTTCCTGCTGCGCCGTGACATCCAGGGTGCCACGACCGGAAGGGCGAACTGACGTGACCGCCAACGCCACCCTGTCCCCGTCCCGCCGGCGTCGCCCGGTGTCGTGGGGCAATCCCCTCACCTACGGGCTGGCCCTCGCGGTCGCGGCGGTGTCGATCGTCCCGGTGCTGTACGTCATCATCGGAGGCTTCCGCACCACCCCGCAGATCGTCGCGAACCCGGCCGGTCTGCCCGACCCGTGGGTCTTCGACAACTACGCCCGGGTGCTGACCCAGAGCGGCTTCTGGACGCAGGCGTTCAACAGCGCCGTGATCGCGCTGGGCACCACGCTCGGCGTCGTCCTGCTCGGGGTCTGCGCCGCGTTCGTGCTGGCCCGCTACACCTTCCGTGGCCGTGAGGTGCTCTACACCTTCTTCACGCTCGGCCTGCTCTTCCCGGCCGGCGCGGCGATCCTGCCGCTCTACCTCATGCTGCGGGACATGAACCTGATCAACTCCTACTTCGCGGTGATGCTGCCGCAGATCGCCTTCGCGCTACCGTTGACGATCGTGATCCTGCGGCCCTTCCTCTCCGCGATCCCGCGCGAACTGGAGGACGCCGCCGCGATCGACGGCACCGGCCGGCTCGGGTTCCTCTGGCGCATCATGCTCCCGCTGTCGCGGCCCGCCCTCGTCACCGTCGGGATCCTCGCGTTCGTGGCGAGCTGGAACGCCTTCCTCCTGCCGCTGCTCGTCCTCGGTGACGCCAGCCTGCACACCCTGCCGTTGGGCGTGCAGAACTTCTCCAGCCAGTACACCTCGGACACGGCCGGAATCCTCGCCTTCACCTCGCTGGCAATGCTGCCGGCACTACTTTTCTTCACGTTCGCCGAAAAGCAGATCGTCGGTGGCCTGCAGGGCGCGGTCAAGGGCTGAGCGGCGCGGCCGGACGAGAGCCGACGCGACGCCAGCACAACACAAAGGGGAAAGCACAGCATGACTGAGGTCCACGGCGTGGTCGGCGCACCGGTCCCGGCACAACCGGGTCCGGGCCACGACCGGCACGACCGGTCCGACCGGCCGGACGGCGAGGCACGGGTCCGTGAGCTGCTCGGGCGGATGACCATCGAGGAGAAGGTCGCCCAGCTCGTCGGCTTCTGGGAGAAGGAGGACGGCGAGACGGTCGCGCCCTTGCAGGGCGAGTTCGCCGACGTCGGCAAGCTGGAGACCTTCTCCCGGCACGGGCTCGGGCACCTCACCCGGGCGTACGGCACCCGGCCGGTCGACGCCGAGGCCCGCGCGTCCTGGTTGTGGAAGTTCCAGTCCGACCTGGTGACCGGCACCCGGCTCGGCATCCCGGCGATCGTCCACGAGGAGTGCCTCACCGGGCTCTCCGCGTGGAAGGCGGCGACCTACCCCACCCCGCTGGCGTGGGGCGCCGCCTGCGATCCGGAACTCGTCACGGAGATGGCCGAGGCGATCGGGGCGTCCATGCGGGCGCTTGGCATCCACCAGGGGCTCTCCCCGGTGCTCGACGTGATCCGTGACCCCCGCTGGGGGCGGGTCGACGAGTGCATCGCCGAGGACCCCTACCTCGTCGGCACGATCGGCACGTCGTACGTGCGGGGACTCCAGGCGCAGGGGGTGCTGGCCACGCTCAAGCACTTCGCCGGCTACTCGGCCTCCCGCGCCGGGCGCAACTTCGCCCCGGTGCACGCCGGTCCCCGGGAGCTCGCCGACGTGCTGCTGCCGCCGTTCGAGATGGCGATCCTGGACGGCGACGCGCGGTCGGTCATGCACTCGTACGCGGAGATCGACGGCGTACCGGTGGCGGCCGACCCGACCATGCTGACCGGGATCCTGCGGGACCGGTGGGGCTTCGACGGGACGGTGGTCGCCGACTACTTCGGCGTGGCCTTCCTGAACCTGCTGCACCACGTCGCGGCCGACAACGCCGACGCGGCGGTGCAGGCGCTGACCGCCGGCGTCGACATCGAACTGCCGACCGGCGACGCCTACCTGACGGTGGCCGAGTCGGTGCGGTCGGGCCGGCTCGACGAGGCGGTCGTGGACCGGGCGGTGCTGCGGGTCCTGCGCCAGAAGGAGGCGCTCGGGCTGCTCGACGCCACCTTCGACGACGAGCCGCAGCCGGTCGACCTCGACTCGCCGGAGCACCGGTCCATCGCCCGCCGGCTCGCCGAGAAGTCCGTCGTCCTCGTCGCCAACCAGGGCGTACTCCCGCTGCCGGCCGGGCGGCGGGTGGCGGTGGTCGGGCCGAACGCGGACCGGGAGGGTGCGCTGTTCGGCTGCTATTCCTTCCTCAACCACGTGCTGGTCCAGCACCCCGACGTGGAGACGGGCATCGAGGTGCCGACTGTCCTCGCGGCGGCCCGGGCCGAGTTCGGCACCGACCTGGTGAGCTGGGCGCGGGGCTGCGACGTGGACTCCGAGGACCGGTCCGGCTTCGACGAGGCGGTGGCCACCGCCGCCGCGGCGGACGTGGCGGTCCTGGTGGTCGGCGACCACGCGGGACTGTTCGGGCGTGGCACCGTCGGCGAGGGGTGCGACCGGGAGGACCTGGAGCTGCCGGGTGTCCAGCGGGAGCTGGCCGAGGCGGTGCTGGCGACCGGTACGCCGGTGGTGCTGGTGCTGCTCACCGGTCGGCCGTACGTGCTCGGCTGGGCGATGGACCGCTGCGCGGCCGTGGTGCAGGCGTTCTTCCCCGGTGAGGAGGGGGCGGGCGCGATCGTCGGGGTGCTCTCCGGCCGGGTCAACCCGTCGGGGCGGCTGCCGGTCAGCCTGCCCGGATCGGCCGGGGCGCAGCCGTTCTCGTACCTGCACCCCACCCTCGGCGAGGGCAGCGAGGTGACCAACCTGCCGGCGACCCCGGTGGCCTCGTTCGGTCACGGCCTGTCCTACACCACCTTCGAGTACGCCGACCTGACCGTCCCCGCCACCGTGCCGACCGACGGGGCGCTGCCGGTGACCGTCCGGCTCACCAACACCGGTGCGGTGGCCGGCGACGAGGTGGTCCAGCTCTACGGTCGTGACCTGGTCGGCTCGGTGACGCGGCCGGTGGCCCAGTTGCTCGGCTACCGCCGGGTGCACCTGGAGCCGGGCCAGTCGGTCACGGTCGAGTTGACGGTGCCCACCACCCGCCTGGCCTTCTCCGACCGCAGCCTCACCCGCGTGGTGGAGCCCGGCGACGTCGACCTCTGGGTGGGCAGCAGTGTGCGCCGGGACGCCGAGGGGCGTACCACGCTCGTCGGTGACACCGCCGTGGTGACCAACGCGTCGCCGCGCTGGACCACCACCGACGTGCGCTGACGTCTGTCACCGGTGATCCCGGTACGCCGCCCGGCAAGGGGGCGTACCGGGATCTCGGCGTCTATCGGCCGCGTGTCGCGCCCCGGCGGGCGGTGGTCGGCTTCGCGCCCGGCCGGGGTGCGAGCGACCGGGCCGGGGGTGTGGCGCGGGCCGGGGTGGCCGTGGCTCCCGCCTTCGGCGTGCCGCTGGTCGGCGGCGGGTACTTCCGGAGGACCCAGGTCTGCTGGGCGAGGGAGAACAGGTTCGTGGTCACCCAGTAGATGATCACTCCGATCGGGAAGATCAGACCCGAGACGAGCAGCGAGAACGGGATGCCGTAGAGCATCAGCCGCTGCACCATCCGCTGCTGCGGGTCCTCGGCCCAGCCGGTCCGCAGGATCATCTGCCGGCTGCTCAGATAGGTCGTGGCGATCATCGTGACGATCAGGATCGCGGCGACGATCCGGACGGTCGTGCCGTCCGCGCCGAGCAGCGACAGCTCCTGCGCACCGGACCGGAGGCTGGCCGCGATCGGCGCGCCGAACAACGTCGCCGACGAGGCGCTGTCGAACTGGGTTACCGTCCAGCCGTACAGCGTCTTCATGTGCTCCGGCATGGTCGGCTTGAGATGACGCAGCACGTGGAACAGGCCCAGGAAGACCGGGATCTGCACCAGCATCGGGAGGAAGGCCGTCAGCGGGTTGGCCTTCTCCGTGCGATAGAGCTCCAGCAGCTCCTTCTGCATGGTCTCGCGGTCGTCCTTGTGCCTCTCCTGGATCTCCTTGACGCGCGGCTGGAGCGCCTGCATCGCGCGCTGCGACTTGATCTGCCGGACGTAGACCGGGAACAGCACACCCCGGACGGTCAGCACCAGGAAGACGATGCCCAGCACCCAGGCCCAGTCGGTGCCGAGCGCGGCGGCGTCGCCGAAGAGCATCTGCCAGGCGCCGTGCCAGAAGAGCAGGATGCCCGAGATGGCACCGTAGACGACGGCCATCATCGGGCTGAACAGGGCGCTCACCGGAGGGCTCCGGCAGCGTACGGTGAACGGGAAACGGATGAATCGGACATGCGGGTACCCCTCGGAACACGACGACGACTGGTGACGGGCGGAACGAGTCAGCAGCGGTCGCCGAGGAGCGGCAGGTGGAGCGAGCGACGGTGAGCGCTCAGACGACCGCGAGGGTCGCGGTCGGTGCCCGGGGGCGGGCCCGGCCGGCGG